>NZ_CP058561.1:1875358-2187917 GCF_018141425.1 Vallitalea guaymasensis | reverse complement strand
ATTCTATCTCTTGTACCTTATCTATTTTTAAGATTGCAGTTAAAACAGATAAGGGTAGAAGGAAGTTATGAAGCAGATATATTGATTAATGAATTCTTGAATCAGTACAAATTGAATAATCAGAACATATATGATTCAATTGATGAAACAATCGTAAAAATGAAGGAAGCGCCGGTTATGAAACGACAACTCTTTATTATGTCGTTGAAGCTTAAGGAATACAGAAGAGATGAACAGTTGGAAGAGATAATAGAGAACTTCGTTTATGCTGTAGGAACAGAATGGATTATATTATTGGCGAACAATATATATATTGGCATAACCGATAACATTGATATTACTACAGGACTTGAAGATATTCAAAAAGAAATAAAACAAGCTATTGCTGATAAAGAAAGAGAAAAGAGAATAAATCTGGAAAGTGTCAGCATCGTAAGATATCTGACACCAGTATTATACATACTATCTATAATACTTGCTAACAGTGTATTCAATATTTCCTTTAGAGAGTTTTTGGATTATCAGATTAATACACGTACAGGTTTCAACTATTTCATGCTTATTGTAATAATGACTATATTCAATAGTAGTCTACTTATATTAATGAAGAAACAGAAATTTGATATATAAAAAGAACAGAGAATAGGAGCTAAAATGAAATTTAATATTACTATACTATATTATTGTTTTGTTCTTACCTTATTATATGTTGCTTGGATAGTATTTAAGAGTATGAGGAAAAAGAAGAATTACAACTATGCTTTTCGTCAACCTAAAATGAAATTTACCAAAAGCAATTATTCAAAAGAAGAAATAAATATCGCATTTACAGATGCTGGAATCAATATAACAACAGACAAATATAACAATTTGAGATTAATCATATTTTTGACCACTGTCATACTTACATGTATTTCTTATCATGGCAACAGATTGCCCATAGTCCTTGCATTATGGTTGACAGCCTATCTAATATCAGCACCAGTAATAAAGTTAGGGAAAAAAGACAGTCCATTTATGCTGGTCATCAAGATGATTAAAACTATGCAGAACAAGAAGAAGGATACAGAAATATACAGGATTCTTATTCAGCTAAAAAACATAGCCATAACTCAGCAAGATAAACCATATAGTGCTGACTATACTATCAATCAATTAATAAAATTTTCTAAGCTCACGAGAAATGCTTTAATAAATTTCTTGATGTACTATAACTTAGGAAAAGAAGATGAGGCTTATAAAAAGTTTACAAAAGATATAAATACCCAAATGGGAAATGATATAGGAATGATTCTATTGAAGTTGGATAAGCTCAACCCTACAGAGTTGGTAGAGCAGATAGATATTATAAAAGAAAGAAATAGGGAGAAACACATTACAGAAAAACATAGAAAGCAAAATGCCATATCAGATTTAATTTATCTTCCTATTATAATACCTGTATTTATATTATTTCTTAACTTTATAATGATAACCGTTTGGATTCCTAGGATAGAGAAAGTAATATTTTTGAATTAAATAAAATTCAACTTATATAAAAATGAAAATAAGTAATACGAAATGGAGGAAATATAATGAAAGATTTTTTGATCCTATGTGCAAAAGTAGCTTTAGGAATATTTATTGGATTTGTTTTGATATTTGGTGGAGCAAGTTCACTGAAAGATAAAGCAAATAGTGTTAATGGAGAAGCTGGTAAAGTAATTGATAGCATCTCACTTTCATCAACAACTACACCTAGTACTTCAGATTAATGAAAGGATTGTTAACTAATTGAAAGACTTCATAATAATGTGTGCCAAAATAGCCCTTGGAGTATTTATAGCTGGAGCATTGATATTAGGTACTATCAAAGGTTCTGCTAATAATAGTCTACTACACAAAACAAAGAATGTAATGCAACAGAATTTAGATTTCCAAAAGAATTACCCGTAAAAATAAATTAAGTAAAGATTATTGTATGAGTTATTATATTAACTCATACAATTACTATTATTATTAAAGAAAATAATATATAAACAACAGCTAATCATAATAAATATAAGAATAAATACTTAATAATTACTAATCATAAAAAAATAACCTATTAAATTACTAAAAATATGCAAAAAGGGGAAATGGATAAAAATGAAAGATTTTATAGTTTTGATTGCAGTTTTAATAATCCTATTACCATTCCCGCTGCAATACGCATTAGAAGAATATAACCATAATCAAAAATCAGAAATACAATCATATGTTTATACTGCAAAAGAAAAAGCTAAGCAAGAAGGGTATTTCACACCTGAGATAAAGGAACAATTAATTGATAACATTACTAAAACTTTCCATATAGAAGAAAGTGATGTACATATAACAACAGAGAAAGTACGTAAATATAGGCAAAGCAAATTCAATGAGGATAATCTTATATATTACAAAATTGAAGTGCCAATAAGAAAAATAATAGCTGTTCCTATACTATGGGGAATCGGTAATGACGAAAACAAAACAATGTATACCATAGAGGGGTATGCTGCGAGCGAGGCGATATTATAATGAAACCATTCATATTTACACTTGCCATGCTTATACTGTTTTCAATCTTTTTGACCTATCAAACGGATAATAATACCTACAACAGACAACTGGAAAAACTAAAGCAGGTAGCAGATGAATGTTCAGCGGCGGCAGGGCTTTTCTATGATGAAGAAGCTTTTTCAGCAGGATTAACCATCTATAATCAAGAAGAGGGCAAAAAAGCCATAGAGTATATAATAAAAAAGAATCTAGACTTAATAGATGAACACTCACCTTCAGACAAAAGTTATTGGAAAGATACTATTAATTATAAAGTAGTATTTTTTGACAACAGTAATACTGTTTTCCCACATTCCTATACAGATGACCTTAATAGATTCACCAAGCTTATAGCAGAACCTACTATAATAGTAGAGATAAATGCAGGAAAACCACCTTTTAGATTAAAATTCCTTCAATTAAGAAATGCTGTAAGATCATCTGCTTATGAATATTTGGAAAGGTGATTAATCGACAAAAAGGCTTATTAAGCTCTTTTATATTTGGTTAACATTGTTAAAAAAATAACCGTGCATACAATATACTTACTATTGACATTAGGTATATATTAGTGTTACACTAACAATGTTGAAAATTGTTTAAAAAAATTTAATTATATATAAGGAGGGAACTTGTCAATGGGTAATATGTTAGAAATTCGTTGGCATGGTCGAGGCGGACAAGGTGCTAAAACAGCATCATTATTGTTAGCTGAGGCTGCGTTCGACACAGGAAAATTCATCCAAGGCTTCCCAGAATACGGTCCAGAGCGTATGGGAGCACCTATCACTGCATACAATCGTATAAGTGATGAAAGATGTCCAATTCATTCAAACATTTATGAACCTGATTATGTAGTAGTTGTAGACGAAACATTAATCGATGTAGTTGATGTAACTGCAGGTCTAAAAGAAACTGGTGGTATCATCATTAATACATCAAAGACACCAGAAGAAGTAAAGTCCAAGTTAAAAGGTTACAAAGGTGGAGTATACACAATTGATGCTAGAGAAATTTCTATGGCAACTCTTGGAAGATATTTCCCTAATACACCTATGCTTGCAGCAGTAGTAAAAGTAGCAAAGATCATGGATGAAGATACATTGATTCAATCAATGGAAAAATCATTCCACCACAAATTTGCTAATAAGCCACATGTAATTGCTCCTAACATGGAAGCATTAAAGAAATCACTATCGGAGGTGAAAGGTGCATGAGTAAGAAATTCGAACATGATATAGTGCCAGCTTATACGCCTTGGCAAGATACAACTCCAGGTGGTGTAATAACTGAAGCAGGAAACGCTAATGAATTTAAAACAGGTGACTGGAGAGCTATGAAACCTATCTGGAATTCAGATAAATGTAAACAATGTTTACTATGTTTCCCAGTATGTCCAGATGCATCAATTATAGTTAAAGATAAAAAAATGACTGGAATAGATTACGATCATTGTAAAGGTTGCGGAGTTTGTGTTAAAACTTGTCCTTTCAATGCATTCGATTTTGTACCAGAAGGTGAATAATAGATAGGAGGGAAATGAAGATATGGCAATTCGTGATAAATTATCAGGTAACGAGGCTGTAGCCATTGCGATGAGACAAATTAATCCTGATGTAGTAGCAGCATTCCCAATTACTCCATCAACAGAAGTACCTCAATACTTCTCAGCATTTGTTGCAAATGGTCAAGTAGATACAGAATTCGTTCCTGTAGAATCAGAACATTCAGCTATGTCAGCTTGTATCGGAGCAGGAACTGCAGGTGCAAGAACAATGACAGCAACATCAGCCAATGGTTTAGCATTAATGTGGGAAATGTTATATATCGCTGCATCATGTAAATTACCAATGGTATTATCAGTAGTTAACCGTGCGTTATCAGGACCAATCAACATACATAATGATCATTCAGACTCTATGGGTGCTAGAGATTCAGGATGGATTCAAATATATGGAGAAAACAATCAAGAAGCATATGATAACTGTATCATGGCAGTTAGAATCAGTGAAGTAGAAGATGTTCAACTTCCTGTAATGAACTGTTATGATGGATTCATCACTTCTCATGCTGTTGAGAATATTGAACTTCTTGAAGATGAAAAAGTTAAAGATTTCGTTGGTAAATTTGAGCCAAAGAATTACTTATTAAACAAAGATGAAGCTATAGCTGTAGGTCCACTAGCTATTACAACTCATTACTTCGAGCACAAACGTCAACAAGCAGAAAGTATGAGAAATGCTAAGAAAGCTATCTTAGAAGTATCAGCTGACTTTGCTAAATTAACTGGTAGAGAGTATGGCTTATTCGAAGAATACAAAATGGAAGATGCTGAGAGAGCAATCGTTGTTATTGGTTCTACAGCAGGAACAGCTAAATTCGTAGTTGACGGACTTAGAGCTAAAGGCGAAAAAGTTGGTTTAATTAAGATTAGAGTATTCCGTCCATTCCCATCAGAAGAACTTGCAAAAGCTTTAGCAGGAGTTAAAGCAGTAGCTGTATTAGACAAATGTGATGGATTCAACGCTAAAGGTGCTCCATTATTCACTGAAACAGTTAGTGCATTATACTATGGTGAAGCAAAACCATTAGCAGTAAACTACATCTATGGTTTAGGTGGTCGTGACGTTAAGACTAATGATATAGATAAAGTATACGCTGATTTAACAGAAATCGTTAATGCTAACAAAGTAGACGATCCTTATCGTTACTTAGGCGTAGTAGAAGCTTAAAATAATTGGAGGTGAAATAGAAGATGGCATATAATTTAAAAGAAACAACACAAAAACCAGAAAGATTAACTGGTGGACATAGAATGTGTGCTGGATGTGGTGCTCCTGTAGTAGTACGTACTATCCTTAGAGCATTAAAAGAAGAAGATCATGCAGTAATTGGATCTGCAACAGGATGTTTAGAGGTTTCTACATTCCTTTATCCTTTTACAGCTTGGAAAGATTCTTTCATCCACTCAGCTTTTGAAAACGCTGGAGCAACAGTTGCCGGTGTAGAAGCTGCTTACACATCACTTAAAAAACAAGGTAAATTAGATGATACTTATAAATTCATAGCTTTTGGTGGAGACGGTGGAACATATGATATCGGAATCCAATCATTATCAGGTGCTATGGAAAGAGGTCATGACATGGTATACGTATGTTATGACAACGGAGCTTACATGAACACTGGTATTCAAAGATCATCAGCTACACCAAAATATGCTGATACAACAACTTCACCAGCAGGTACAGCAGTACCAGGTAAGCAACAATACAGAAAAGATTTAACTAGAGTTATGATTGCACATGGTATTCCATATGTAGCTCAATCAGCTCCTTTCAAAAATTTCAAAGATTTATATGAAAAAGCTGAAAAAGCTATCTATACTCCAGGTCCAGCATTCCTTAACGTATTAGCTCCATGTCCACGTGGATGGAGATACGAAAGTGAACGTTTAATGGAATTATGTGAAATCGCTGTAGATACTTGCTTCTGGCCATTATATGAAGTAATTAATGGTGAGTACAAGTTAACTTACAAGCCTAAAAACAAACGTCCAATCAGCGATTGGTTAGAAGCTCAAGGAAGATTCAAGCATGTAGCTAAGAATCCAGAAGTTGTAGCTGAAATCCAACAAGTTATTGACGAAAGATGGGAAACATTATTAAGACTTTGTGGAGAAGAAGCTTAATAGATTCTCTCTTATTATATAATTTAAGCACCAGTCATTTTATGGCTGGTGCTTTTAATATATATTTTATTAACAAATAATGGTTGACTTATTCTGTGTAATGGATACAATAATAATAAAAAACATAACTTTAAGGGTGGGCACATGAAATGAAGACTTTTACCAAAATATGTAATATTTTTGATAGCTATAATTATCAAATCATTCCAACAGACAGTAAAAAAGTTAAAATGTATGCAACATTCAATAATAGCAGCTTATATCTAGTGAACATAATATCTCTTGACAGTGCTTATACATTCAGTAAAGAAAAGTTTGAAGAGTATAAAGTCATAACTAAAGAGCAGTTTGGACATATGGATTCCAATAAGATCATTCTGCTGAATCTAATAATAACGGAAAATGCATTGGATATATATAAAGATGTCAATTATACGCCCGACTTTGATGAAGACCTTATAGATATTAATTGGATCATAGACGATAACGAAGGGAAGCTGATTATTCCCAATATGCAGGTTAACAATGTAATAGGTATTGAAAAAGACATAAGAAAATTATTAGAAGCTGATGATGAATCGTGGGGACCTAAGATTATACAAGAAAGCACAAGCATACCATATATTACTTATGGCCTTTTGGCAATCAATATTATTTTCTTCATATACATGGAGAAATCAGGAGGAACAACTAACATCCTCAATCTAGTAAAATTTGGAGCTATAGACTATTATTCCTTCTTTACAAAAGGTGAGTATTATAGAATAATCACCTCAATGTTTATCCATATTGGCGCACTTCATCTTTTATATAATATGTTTTCATTATTTATATTTGGAACCAGAATTGAAAGATATATGAAAAAATGGGAATATATATTACTATATGGATTATCTGGAATATCTGGAGGATTACTTAGCATAACAGTAGATTTAATCAACCAAAGACCAGTAATATCTGCTGGAGCTTCAGGTGCTATATATGGACTTATTGGAGCTATCTTAGTCTATTCAAGAGTTTATAAAAAACACATTGGTGGCCTTAACTCATATACGATACTAATAATGTTCATAGTTGGTATAGCTTTTGGTACTATGAATCCAGGAATAAGCAATCTGGCACATTTAGGCGGATTTATTGGTGGAGCACTTGTAGCTTATATACTAACACTTAGAAAGCAGGCCTAGTAACAGAATTATTTAATAATTAATCATAACACATGAATAAAACACCCACGCAAAGAGAAAAATAAATACTACAAAATAACTTTTTGCGGTGGTGAATTTATGTTTTTCAGTAAAGAAATTTTACAAAATGAAGCAAGCGTACTATATGATGACAAAGAAGTGCTTGAAGTACTAAATGACTATTATAACGACTCTTACAAATGGGAAGATAAGATAAATACTGATAGAGAACACGTATTTAAGATTATTACTAATTATTGTATGAAATTTTATAAAAACAGTCTTATATCAACTCTTGAAGAAGATTTTTACAATAAATTCATTCTATTGTTTATGCCAAGTTACAGCCTATCATTGACAGAACAAGAAATTAAACTCACTCTAACTGAACTTAGTAGATTCCTTGAATACATTAACAGCTGTCATGGAATCAATTTGCATAAAAGTTATAAGAAAAATTATACTACTAATCTTGATGAGATAACCAGAGTGTACTATATCTTAAGGAAAATACAGAAATATACAGAAGCACCGGTTCTTAGTTTTAACCCTATGATAATTGACATGAATTGTTACAAAAAGAGGAAGAAGCATGTAGAGGTATCTAAGAGAGAGATGTACGAACAAGGACACTTTGAGATTATAGACAAAATTGGTGGAATTATAATTTTGAAGAAAAGAAAATTGAAATCTAGCAATACTTATATTAAAATAAAAGTAGAAAGTTCTCTTGCATCTGACATGAGATGTGGGGATGTTATCAATATGAGAATCAAAAAAAGATTTTTCTACACGACTTGGGATATAATCGATGTAAAAGATTACTATTCAAGTAAGATAAGCAAATGTATTGAATAAAAGTAACCAAGGGGGCATTATATTTTTGTCCCCTTATCACTTAGAGGGAGGACATATGAAGATATTAATCATTTATGCGGGCAATGGGTTGGCTGATGATTTATCGTTGGCAGCAGTGAAACGAATACATACAGTACTTAATGAATTAGAAGTGAATGTAAAACAATGGAGTCTTGATTACCAAGATATAACAGAAGAGTTTTTAAGCGAATTATCAATAGCAGAAGGGGTTGTATTAGCAACAACCGTAGAATGGATTGGAATAGGGGGAAGAATGCAGACATTCCTTGATAGATGTTACCATTCTAATCAACAAGAGTTGTTTCAAGGGAAATACTTGATGTCTGTAGCATTTACTAAGACTAATGGGGATAGAGATGCTTCTAACTATCTTACAAAATGCTGGGATATGCTAGGAGGCTTAGAAGGTGTAAATGTCTGTGGTAGAATAGAAAACTCTGTAGAGCTTGAAACTAATGAAAGAACAATATCAATAATAGATAAAAAAACAGAGGATTTCTATAGGGTTCTTAATCAAAAACGTGATACGTTACCAACAGGTACTGGCTATTCACCAAAATATATATCTAATGAAATGGAACTTGATAGACCTGATACATTTACCAAGATGAATATCATTGATGAATATGTAGGAGAAAACAAAGCTAATAAAATTATCGAAGAAGACCCATTTATAGCCGAACAGAGAAAAGATATATTAGAGATATCCGATTTCTTGAAACAACAGTTGAATCAAAACGATAATTTATCAGGGAATAAATACATAGATAGATTTCTACAAACATTTATATGTGAAGACCCATCATTTAATTGTACATATAATATAATAATAACGGATCAAAAGAATAAAGACATAATCTTAAAGGTAAAAGATAAAAAATTAGCAGGATATATAGGAACTGACCCTTCAGCTGATGTTATAATCAATATTGATACTAATATCCTGGATGAGGTAATAAAGGGTAAGTTAACCATACAGAGAGGTTTTTTAACAGGTAAATTAAAAGCCAAGGGTAACTTTACATTACTATATGAATTTGATAATATATTCAAATTCACTGATTTCTGAGATTGATTCATAATAAGTAAACTAGTATCATTTATTATTGTTTTGTTGATTAATGGTTTTCAATAAATATGGTGAATTTCATTTAACTAAATTCTGTATATTAGAAACTAGTATAAAAGAAATTCACCATTTATATATTACTTCTGAATAAACATCTGAACGAACACTTTACCGTATCTTGAATCATTGTATATGCCTATACCCACATAATTAAAATTAGTACTGAGTATATTTGCTTTGTGGGATGGACTGCTCATAAGAGAATATTGAGCCGATTCTACAGTGCTATTACCAGCAATGTTTTCTCCAGCCATTTTATAATCCACAGAAAAATCCGAAAGCATTTTGAAAGGAGAACCGTAGATAGGCGAATCATGACTGAAATATTTGTTAGTTGATAGGTCCTCTGCTTTTATTCGGGCTACTCTCATAAGTTCCATATCTGGTTTATAGCCGGGGAGACCAGCACTCTTGCGTTCTGCATTTATTAAATTAATCATTAAGGTTTCTTCCGGTGTTAGATTACCGCTGTATTTATCAGGTTCTTTTGTAGTTGGAGGTGGATTATAATAAGAATGAACACGAGTATACGTGCTTGAAATCAGACCCACCGAACCATCTTTCATATGAATTACATACCAACTGCCAAGTGTGCCAAGAACATCTAGAACATCTCCACGAGATACTGCACCAATCTTCCTATATGAAGTACTTGGACCTATTCTGACATTAAGTCTATAGGCTGTAACTTCCACCTGTTTTACATTGGTCCATTTAAAAATCAGACCTTTTGCAGTAGATACATTGGTTGTAAAAAAACTAAGTAATAAGATAATAACTAACGATGCCATCATAATTTTAGGTTTATAGATTCGTCTTTTCATACTGTCACTTCCTTCCAATATTATTATGGAATGAACATAGAGAATATATACAACAGGGTGAGTGGAAATTTATTACAAAGCTAAAAAATTACTTGAATAAATAATATTTATGGAAAGTAATGAGTATATATATAAAATGAATTAAGTATTCAACTTATAAATTGGTTGGTTACACAATACAACAAAATATTTAATTCATCTTATATATAATAAAGGAAGATGGTATAGAAATGGATAAAAAAGCTTCAAGTGAATTTATAGAAAGAGAACAATTATTATTACTCTATGAAAATCTTATTGATGAAGGTTATAACTTATGTACTGGCTATAAAGCTATGCACAACAAAATTATCTCGCATATCAATAGAAATATCGTACAAGACATAATGAAATCTAAGATAAATCAATGTAATGAATTAATTAATCTATATGACAAATTGAGTTGCAGGAAATATGTAAACAAGAAGATGAATTATGATAAAAAATATAGGTTAGCTCAGATGTTCGCGAAAGAAAGTAATCATGGGGAAGTGCTTAATTACATATATGCCAATACTTTGGATTATGATATAAAACATATGATACAAAAAATTATCAATGATGAAAATCTAATCTTATTTAAATTATTGTACCTGCAAAGCTTGTTCGGTATTAATTGGGAGGCTGATAATAAATGAAGTGCCTTCGCCCTCTTTTGTTTCAACTTCAATAGTACCACAGTGCTGCTCAATTATTGATTTTACTATTGGTAATCCAAGACCTGTCCCATTTTCTTTATAGGTTACGAATGGCTTGAATATTTCATCTATCCTGTCTTCTCTGATACCTGAACCAGTATCGCTGACAGTAATCAATAAAAACGAATCCAAGTAATTGATGTCAACTGTAACAGTACCGTTTTCGTCAGTAGCCTCTATAGCATTCTTTATCAGATTCATAAAAGCCTCTTTTAGTCTTGTTTTATCACCTGATATGACAGGCAGATCTTTTGATTTGGTCATATATAAGTGGATATTCTTGCTATATGCTGACGAATAAAAGTATTTTGTCACAGAATCAAGTAAAGTAGATACATCAACACATGTCTTTTGTATATTGAATGAGTAATTCAAAGTATTAAAATCATTGAGCAATAAACAAATGTAATCAAGTTCTTCATATAAAGAACTCCAATGCATATTCTCTTTGACTTCTGGAGTCTGGACTTCAATAAGTTGTAAAGTACTTCTTATCAATGAAATCGGATTTTTGATTTCATGAACTATTTTTGCTATTATTTCAGGTTTTCTAGTTTGCTGATAGATATTTAACCAATCATCAAGTAGTACAGAAAAATTTTCAATAATACTTTTTTCATGATAATTCATTTATCCACCTCCTAACGTTTACTATTGTATCAAAGAAAATCGAATAATACAATGAATATTATATAAAAAAACGCAATATTTGATAAAATACTAACAAATAATATAATTTATACTAATTAAATATCATAATATTTATATATAATAATAACATAAAATTTGACCTTTATGATTATATATGCCTATAATAAATTATTACAAAATTATCCTTGAAAAAAATTAAAATATAGTTTAGTATAGTCTATACAGGCTTGGTATTTATTAACTTAGGTTTTTATCATCGAGGGATATATGTCTTATGAATAATATCTTAGATATAGGCGGATACTTAGATATTGAGAAAATAAGGCATTGGGAAGGAGAAATTATGATTAAACAAAATTGTTTATTCTGCAATGTTGCCAACGGTTCCATGGACTCAGCTACTATTTTCGAAAATAGTGAATTTAAAGTTGTACTTGATCCATATCCAGCAGCAAAAGGGCACACATTGATTATTCCAAAAGAACATATAGAAAACATATATGAACTAGATACTGAATCAGCATCAAGATTATTTGCTCTTGCAACACATATTGCAAAGGTATTGAAGAGTATCTACAATTGCGATGGACTAAACATATTACAGAATAATGGCGAGGCAGCTGGTCAAACAGTATTTCATTTTCATATGCATCTTATACCAAGATATAATAATGATAATGTAAAGATTAAATGGGAAACCATTAAGATTGAAAAAGAAGAGCTGGATGCTATTGCTAAAGAGATTGCAAGCAGGCTATAATATTACTAAGGGCATTTCTATAATAGAAATGCCCTTAATTTAACTAAAATATTATTTTTACTTCACTAATTCATTTATTAGAGTTAGAATATTTTCAATTCCGTTACTTGATTTACTATGGTTCATATGGTCAATATATTCATTCCTGTTGTTATATACAGAATCTATAGCTTTCATCACGTTCTTAGGAGTCATATCCTCTTCGTTCAGAACATAGCTATATCCGTGTTTCTCAAAAGAAGCAGCGTTAAGTATCTGGTCGCCTCTACTAGCATTAGCAGGTAATGGTACAAGTACATGAGGTTTCTTTAGAGCTAATAGTTCTGAGATTATGTTAGCACCAGATCTTGATATTACTACATCGCTCATTGCCAATATATCTGACATCTCTTCATTCACATATTCAAATTGTCTATAACCTTGTATCCCTACTAATTCTTCTTTTAGATTATTTTTACCACATAAATGCACTAGTTGATATTTTTCTAATATCATATCCAGAGATTCTCTAAGAACATCATTGATTCTCACAGCTCCTAGACTTCCACCTGTCATTAGTAATACAGGTTTTGAAGTACTGAATTCACATAGTGACAAACCTTTTGCTCTATCACCTTGTAATATCTCTTCTCTGATTGGTGTTCCAGTGAGAACTGCTTTATCTTCTGGAAGGTGTGTAAGGGTCTCCGCAAAAGTAGTACATACTTTTGTTGCGAAAGGGATACTTATTTTGTTGGCGAGTCCTGGAGTCATATCTGATTCGTGTATAATTGAAGGTACTCTATTTAACTTGGCACCTAGAATAACTGGAACTGTTACAAAACCACCTTTTGAAAATATTACGTCAGGTTTTAGTTTTCTTATTAATTTAGCTGCCTGACCCACGCCTTTTACAACTCTAAATGGGTCTGAAAGATTCTTAAGGTCAATATATCTTCTAAGCTTTCCAGATGAAATACCATGATATGGAATACCTTTTTTCTCTACTAATTCTTTTTCCATACCATTATAAGAACCTATATAATGAACATCGTAACCAAGTTTATCTAGATGGGGGATAAGGGCTAGATTAGGTGTTACATGTCCAGCGGTTCCTCCACCTGTTAATACAATTCGTTTCACTTTTTTTACCTCCAGTGTGAATCTAAGTCTGTTTGTATTATTATTATCCCTTTTGGTAAAATAAATGTCAATAGATTAATTATAAAACAATAATTAATTTCATTAACCGTTTTCTCTAATATACTTTACAAAATATGGTAATTAATGAAAAACAGCAAAAGAATATTAATTATATAAATTATTTGATAATTAAACAATATAAAATTAATAAAACCAAAAAATATTTTAATAAAACACAAAAATACATAATATGTATTGATAAATACTACCTAAACTATTAGAATATCCTATGTAGAAAATCAAATATAATAATAATTCAAAGGAGACGATGCAAGTTATGGAAAAAATTAGAAAAATTGGTTTAGGTTTTTTGGTGGCAGTACTTTTTTGTACTAATGTAGTTGCTTATGCTAGTACTAATGACTATGTAAAGACACGTATTTCAGACTTTAAGATTTTGAACGAAAACCAAGTACAGATTACATTTACTCGTGAGCTAGACAAAGAAATGGCTGAAGATATTACTAATTATTGTATTCATCCTTCTATTGGAGCAATATTTTATTATGTAGATATTATTTCAGCAGAACTAGATGAAACTAATACTGTTGTTACTCTTACTACTGGTGATATAAGTCATGATATGTTCATGCTTGGTATTAATAACAAAATCCAAGATGTAAATGGTGAAAATATTGATAATTGCTGGAGAGTATTTAGTTATGCTTCTAAAACTAATAATATCCATGTAAGAGTTGTTGGAGATAATAGACTAGAAGTTAATTTTAACCGTTTAGTAGATAAAGAAGCAGTTGAAAATGTCGCTAATTATAAAATAGCTGATGTATATTATCAATATGGATGCGAACTAAAAGGTAAAGTAGATGTTATTTCAGCAGAACTTGATGCTACTGGTACAAAAGCTATCCTTAATATTGGTGATCTAAGTACTGAATCTGTATATGCTATACTTATTGAAAATGTTATGGATATTGATGGTAATGGAATAAATGCTTCAATGTTATTTCAAAAATAGATTTACATATAAGCAATAATAAGTAATTAATAAATTAACATTTATAATTGAATAAGTAATAAATAAGGGTTATGTCTGTTAGGTATTAATGGATATAACTCTTTTTACGTAAATAAGTAAGTTTTTATATAAAGAATAATGTAATAACATATAAAACATTATATTAATAAAACATATTATTGACAATTATATAAAAAACGTTTAGAATAAAGTCGTAAAAAGTAGAAAAATATAGAAAAAGATATGGAGTGAGTTAAAATTATGAAAAGAATAAGTCTACTTAGTATGTGTTTTTTAATTACAGTTTTTTTATTTGGTGCTAACTATGTACATGCTAATGGTGATGATCAAGTAAAACCAGAAGTTGTTAAAGTTATAGCAGTCGGAGATAATATGGTAGAGATTACCTTTAACGAAGAGTTAGATGAAACTACAGCAGAAGATATATCTAATTATAGTATTGAGCAGCCATATGGTGCAAAGCTTAAATTAGATATTTATAGTGCAAAACTTAATGATGCTAAAAATAAAGTTATCATTACAACAAATGAACAGAATAATTATTCTGTATATATGCTTAGCATTAGTAATGTAGCAGATGTAGCTGGTAATGTTATAGATAATTGTCAATTTGCTTTTGTTGGTATGTAGTAAGAATATAAGAGGTATCCATTTTTTTGAATGGGTACTTTTTTTGTTTTTAAAATTAATATTAGTACTTGCAAATATTGATTATATATCATATAATGATTTTAGAAAACCTTTTCTATAATAGGAGGTGGGAGAAATGGATCAGCAAAAAAGAGCTACAATCGCTGATGTTGCTAAATTAGCAGGAGTTTCCATTACTACGGTATCAAGAGTAATGAATAAAAACTATCCAGTAAAAGAGGCAACGAGGAAAAAAGTTGAAAAAGCAATAGAAGAGCTTGAATTTAAGCCTAATTTACTGGCTAGAGGACTTATTCATAATAAGACACAGACTATAGGTATTCTTACGCCTAGCATAGAAAACCTTTTCTTTTCTGAGGTAGTTAAAGGTATTGATAGTGTTATTAAGAACAAGGGATATACTACGTTTTTATGTAATACAGAAGGAGACCCAGAGCAGGAAAAACTGATGATTGATAATATGAAGGATAGAAGCGTTGATGGTATTATTGCTATTAACCCTAGAACTAAGAATATAAAGTCTGGTTATTATGAGGGGATCAGTAAACAAATACCGTTGGTTATCATTAATGGATATAACAGGGGGATTCATTGTAATTATGTTCTTAATGATGGAGAGGTTGGAACTTATGAAGCGCTTAAGTATCTGTATGAGTTAGGTCATAGGGATATAGTTTTTCTAAGAGGGCGACATAGTTATTCTTATGATGTGAAAGAGGATATATATAGGAAGTTTTGTGAAGAGTTTAAGTTGGAGTTTGATGAAGATAATATATTGATTATTGAGGATGGTAATGGATTAGAAGCGGTTGAACAGTCAAAGGTGGTTGTTGAGAAGATAATTAGAGAGAATGATAAGGTTAGTTGTTTGTTTGCTTGTAATGATTGGATGGCTGTTGGGGCGTTGAAGGCGGCTAAGGCTCTTAGTATATCTGTGCCTGAGGAGTTTTCAATTATTGGGTTTGATAATACTATTATTAGTCAGATAACAGAACCTAGTCTTACAACGGTGGATCAGAATATGAGTGGACTTGGACAGATATCGGGTAATAGGATATGTGAGATTATTAAAGATAGGGATAAGGAGAATAAGAAGATTATTATTGAAACTAGGTTGATTCATAGGAATAGCGTAGCTGGTAGATTATAATTCTAGTGTGGCTACCGTAGGTAATATATATACAAAACAGCTTATGTTAAATAATTGAAGAAAAACTAAATTCGTTCCAATAAATATTACTAAACCTTGACAACTCCCGTTGGTCAAACAGTCAAGGTTCTTAACGTAATATTTATTTCCACTCATTAAGATTTTCTAACAAGTATTTAAAAATCGCTTTATTTGTATATATATTACCTACTGGGCTACGTTAAATATTGATAGAGATATATTAATTAGATAAATAAAAATAATATAAGAATTTAAAATTATAGAGAGGAATGAAATAGATATGGAGAGAGAGATTGTTGGTAAGTTTGTGGAGTTGTATGGTGGAGAAGTGAGTGGTGTAGATAAGTTTTTTGCGCCGGGGAGAGTTAATTTGATTGGGGAGCATATTGATTATAATGGTGGGTATGTTTTTCCTTGTGCTCTTGATTTTGGTACATATGCGGCTGCTAGGAAGAGGGATGATGGTAAGGTTAGGTTTGCTACTCTTAATTTTGATCTTAGGGTAGAGATTGATATTGAGGATATTAGGTATAGGAAAGAGGATGATTGGACTAATTATCCTAAGGGAGTTATTAAGGAGTTTATTGATATGGGTCATGAAGTTGGTGGTTTTGATATTTTGTATTATGGTAATATTCCTAATGGTTCGGGGTTATCTTCTTCTGCATCTCTTGAAGTGTTGACAGCTGTAGTTGTTAATGAGTTGTTTGATTGTAAGGAAGATATGGTTGAGATGGTTAAGATGAGTCAGAGAGCGGAGAACCAATTTGTAGGAGTTAATTGTGGTATTATGGATCAGTTTGCTTCTGGGATGGGTAAATTGAATCATGCAATATTGCTTGATTGTGAGACATTAGATTATGAGTATGCACCTCTTAAATTGGATGGGTATAAGATTGTTATAGGTAATACTAAGAAGAGAAGAGGGTTAGCAGATTCTAAGTATAATGAGAGACGTTCGGAGTGCCAATATGCTTTGGAGTGTATTCAGAAAGAGTTGGATATCAAGAATCTTTGTGAGATGGATGTAGAGACATTTGATAAATATAAGCATCTTATTGATAAGGATGTTCCTAGAGATAGGGCTAAGCATGCTGTTGAGGAAAATGTAAGGGTTAAGGAAGCGGTTGAGGCGCTTAATGAGGGAGATATTATTACTTTTGGTAAGTTGATGAATGCTTCTCATGAATCTTTGAGAGATTTGTATGAGGTTACAGGTGTTGAGCTTGATACTATGGTAGAGGAAGCTAGGAAGATAGAGGGGACTATTGGTTCACGTATGACTGGTGCTGGTTTTGGTGGTTGTACAGTTAGTATTGTGAAAGAGGATAGTGTTGATGAGTTTATTAGAGTAGTTGGTAAGAATTATGAGGATAGAATTGGGTTAGTGCCTGAGTTTTATGTGGCTAATGTTGGTGATGGAGCAGGAAGAATTAAATAGAAGAATTTGAAGAATCTTTAATAGAAGGGAGATATTAGTATGGCTATTTTAGTTTGTGGAGGAGCAGGATATATTGGGTCTCATACAGTGGCGAGACTTTTAGAGAAAGGTAAAGAGGTTATTGTATTTGATAATCTGCAAAAAGGACATAGAGAGGCAGTTCCAGAGAATGTCAAGTTATGTGTAGGTGATTTGAGGGATAAAGATGCGTTGGATAAAGTTTTTAGTGAGAATAAGATAGAAGCTATTATTGATTTTGCAGCTGATTCTCTTGTTGGTGAGAGTGTTACTGAGCCATTAAAGTATTATAACAACAATATGTATGGAACTATGTGTTTGTTGGAGAAGATGAAGGAGCATGGTATTAAGTATATTGTTTTTTCTTCTACTGCGGCTACTTATGGAGAGCCAGAGAGTATACCTATTATGGAAACAGATAGGACTATGCCTACTAATCCTTATGGGGAGACTAAGTTATCTGTTGAGAAGATGTTGAAGTGGTCTGATAATGCTTATGGGATTAAGTATACTGCACTTAGATATTTTAATGCGGCAGGAGCGCATATTGATGGACATATAGGGGAAGATCATAGTCCGGAGTCTCATCTTATTCCTATTATATTGGAAGTGGCACTTGGTAAGAGGGAGAAGATATTTATTTTTGGTAATGATTATCCTACAGAGGATGGAACTTGTGTTAGAGATTATATTCATGTAACTGATTTGGCTGATGCTCATATATTGGCTCTTGAGAGATTGCAAAATGGTGAAGAGAGTACTGTGTTTAATCTTGGTAATGGAAAGGGATTTTCTGTGAAAGAGGTTATTGAGGTGGCTAGAAAGGTTACTGGAAGGACTATTACTGTTGAGGAAGCTGAGAGGAGAGCAGGGGACCCTGCTGTGTTGATTGCTTCTTCTGAGAAGGCTGTTAAGGAATTGGGTTGGAAGCCTGAGTATAATTCTTTGGAAAGGATTATTGAGAGTGCTTGGAAGTGGCATGTTAATAATCCTGATGGATTTGGTGGTAAATAAGAAATAGTGCAGGAGGGCGCAGGGGTATATATATGTAAAACGCCTCTTGTTAAATTTCCCTAAGAAAAACTAAGTTCGTTCCAATAAATATTACTAAACCTTAACAACTCCCGTTGGTCAAACAGTTAAGGTTCTTAACGTAATATTTATTTCCACTCACTAAGATTTTCTAAGGGAAATTTAAAGGTCGGCTTATTTACATATATATACCCTGCTTGGCTCTTGAATGGTACTTAAGTTGTGTTTGGTGGTATAGGTTATATATTAATATTTAGTTGATAATTAAATGAAGTGCAAGATATAGAGAAATATTAGTTTGATAATATTATAGGATAGAAAGATGAATATTATTAGATAAACTGAGATGGAGGTAGACTAGTGGAGAGAGTTAAGATTAGTATCGAGAAGCTTATAAAGTTTGGTCTTAATAATAAAATGATAGAGAAGTGGGATGTTCAATTAGTGAGAAATTCCATTATGGATATATTGGAGATTTCGGAGCCTTATGAGGGAGAGTTGGATAGTTGTGGAGTGGATTCTCCTGTGGGGATATTGGAGAAATTATTACAGTATGCTGTGGATAATAATATAATAGAAGATACTGTTACATATAGAGATATGTTAGATGCTAGGATTATGGCTACACTTATGCCTAGACCTTCTGAGTTGGTTAATAGATTTTATGGGATTGCTGATGAAGAAGGTATAGAGAGTGCGACGGATTATTATTATAAGTTGTCTAAGGATTCTAATTATATAAGGATGGATAGGATAGCTAAGAATGAGTATTGGGTGGCTGATACTCAGGTAGGGGAATTGGAGATTACTATTAATCTTTCTAAACCGGAGAAAGATCCTAAGGAGATTGAGAAGGCTAGGAGTATGCCTAGCGCTAATTATCCTAAGTGTTTTCTTTGTATAGATAATGTTGGATATCCTGGGAGATTGAATCATCCGGCTAGGAATAATCATAGGGTGATTCCAGTTGAGTTAAGTAGTGAGAATTGGTATCTCCAGTATTCGCCTTATGTATATTATAATGAGCATTGCATAGTTTTCAATGAAAAGCATGTTCCTATGAAGATATCTAAGGATACTTTTGTTAGATTATTGTCATTTGTGGAGAAGTTTCCTCATTATTTTGTTGGATCTAATGCTGACCTGCCAATAGTTGGTGGCTCTATTCTTAGCCATGACCATTTTCAAGGTGGACATCATGTTTTCCCTATGGAAAAGGCATCTATTATTAAGGAGTTAAGGAAAGATGGTTATAAAGAGGTTAAGATAGGGTTGGTTAGATGGCCTTTATCAGTTGTCAGATTATCTTCTAGGGATAAGGATAAGTTAATTGAGCTTGCTGATAAGATTCTAGGTAAGTGGAGAGATTATTCCGATGAGAGTCTTGGTATATTGGCTTATACAGAGGAAGATGGTAAGAGAATTCCTCATAATACTATAACGCCTATAGCTAGGATTAATGGAGATGGAGATTATGAACTTGATTTAGTTCTTAGAAATAATAGAAGAAGTGAGGAACATCCAGATGGTATATTCCATCCTCATGCTCATCTGCATCATATTAAAAAAGAGAATATTGGACTTATTGAAGTTATGGGACTTGCTGTACTTCCTGCAAGACTTAAGAAAGAACTTTCTTTAATAGAAGATATTCTAGTAGGTAAGATAAAAGATAGAGCAGAATATGAAGAGTTAGAAAAGCATGGTGAGTGGATTAAGAGATTGGTTGAAGAGTATGGAACAGATATGAAGGCTGATGAAGCAAGAGAGTGTATAAGGAAAGAAGTAGGTAATATCTTTGCTCAGGTACTTGAGTGTGCTGGGGTTTATAAGATGGATGAGGAAGGTATTGCAGGGTTGGAGAGATTTATTAAGGCTTAAAAGAATATACTACACATTTATTGTCACCACGTTATTATAATAATGATGTGGTGATTTTTAATTTAGTGTATAAATTGAGGGTTTTATATATGATTTTAGTAGTATGATTTTATATACTTTTAATATAGTTGCAAAAAAATATTATTGTATATTACGGTAATATTACAATGTAGGAAAAAGCTTGTATTAATGGATAATAATGTTATATAATAGATTAAGTTACAGTATTATCCATATTATATAAGATTTTCATGTAAAAACTCTATTACAGATTTGTTACATATGAAGATATTATATTGACTGGAAAATAATGTAGTGCTATAATTTACCATGTGCTTGAAAGGTGGATAACCTTTCCAATTTAGAAGCAAATTAAAAGGAGGAGAAATATTAATGAAAAACTTAAAAAAAGTTTTTGCGTTAGTCCTTTCATTAGCAATGATCGTATCAACATTTACTGTATCATTTGCTGCTGAAGATACTAAGACTGATGCAGATATTTGTGAAGCCTTAGAATTAATCAAAGGCGATGGTGACGGAGTAACAGAAGAGTATCTTGGTACAGAAAGCCCAAGATGGAAACTTGCTCTTATGTCATTAAGATTAAGAGGATTAGAAGACGAAGCTTTAGCATTTGAAGGAACTGAAACATTTGCTGATGCAGAAGAAATGACTTGGGTTGCTGGAAGAGCAGCATTAGCTTATTTAAAAGCTAATCCAGAATTAGGATGGTTAGGTCGTGGAGAAGAATTTGATCCTAATGGTATGATGACAGTTCAAGAATATTACAAAGTAATGCTTGGAACATTAGGTTATACTCAAGGCGAAGACTTCGAATGGGAAGATGTTATGACATTCGCTGAAGAGAAAAACTTAGTAGCTGCAGCAGATGCTGAGAAATTAACTATGGCTGATGTAGCAGCAGTAACAGTTGAAACTTTAAAAGCTGAAACTAAAGATGGTGCTAAACTTATCCAAGTTTTAGTTGAAGATGGAGCAATTACTGATGTAGAAGTTGCTAAAGAATTAGGTTATGAAGAGCCTGTAATAGCTAATTTAGTTATTAAGTCAGCTCAAGCAATGAATGCTTCTTATGTAAAGTTAACTTTAAAAGAAGATACAGAAGTAGTTCCTGGTGTAGAAGCTTTTTCTATCGTAGATGAAAAAGATAATGCATTAGATATTGAAGACGTAGTTTTATATGGTGCAAAAGATGTTAGAATTAAAACAGCAGTTCATACTAAGAACTTAAAATATACTATCACATATGGTGATAAGAGTTTTGATTATGTTGGTTTAGCTGCAGATACAACTGCTCCAAAAGTTACAGCTACAGCTGTTGCTAAAGGATACAAAACTGCAGATATTTCTTTTGATGATGTAATGGATAAAGCTACAGCAGAAGTTGCTGCTAACTATACAATCAAAGATAGAAATAATAACGTTTTAGCTGTAGAAAATGCAGAATTAACTGCTGATAGTACAGTAAGACTTACAACTGCAGAGCAAAAAGCAGGAGAATTATATACAATAACAGTTTCTAATGTATATAACTTAGAAGGTTTAGCAGTAGGAACTAGTGATAATGTAGCTAGATTTGGTGGAGTTTCTAAATTAGCAGCAGCTAAAGTAACTCAAACAGCTATTGCTAAGTCAAATACTAAAGTTCAAGTATTATTTGACCAAGAATTAGATAAAGACACTGCAGAAGATATTTCTAACTATACTATTAAAGATAGAAGCGGAAATGCTTTAGTAGTACTTGAAGCAAAAGTTGTTACTAAAGATGAAGATGCTACTAACTATAACAAATCTGTATATTTAACAACTGCAGAGCAAAAAGCAGGAGAATTATATACAATAACAGTTGCAAATGTTAATAATATTGATGGTGTAGTTGTTGATTCTTCTAATAAAGAAGCTAAGTTCGGTGGAATGGCTAAAGATACAACTGCTCCTAAAGTTGAACAAACTGCAGTTGCTAAATCAAATTCTACTGTAGAAGTTATCTTTAAAGAAGAAATGGATGCAACTACAGCAAATGATGTAGCTAACTACACAATTAAAGATAGAGATGGAAAAGCTTTTACAGTTCTTGCTGCAGAATTACAAAAAGGTAACAAAATTGTAAGATTAACTACAGAAGCTCAAAAAGCAGGAATGTTATATACAATCACAATAACTAATGTAAAAGATATTTCAGGAAATACAATTGATTCAAGTTATGATGAAGCTAAATTCGGAGGTCTAGCTCTTGATACAGCTGCACCTAAAGTAGTAAGTTCATATGCTAAGATCGAAGATGGCGTTACTTATGTATATGTTGATTTTGATAAGAATGTAGATGCTGAAACTGCTACAGTTTTCGCTAATTACAAATTTGATAATGATTTAGGATATGGTTTATCAGCGGAAGTACAAACTGATGGAAGTATCGTAAAAGTTAAAACAAATGACCAAGGTTTCAACACTATGTACAAAGTTACCGTAACAGGTGTTAAATCAGCAGATGGTGTTGTTATTGGTTCAGATAACACAGCTTCATTTGCAGGTGTTGGTGCAGATGTTAAACCAGAAGTAAGCTATGCTGTTGCTACTAATATTAGAACAGTAGAAATATATTTAAATACTACAGTTGCGGATTCAGCTATTCAACCTAGTGATTTTACAATTGCTAAGAATACAAATTCATCAAGTACTGTAGCTGTAAATAGCGTAGTTCAAGATAAAAAAGCTAAAAAGTTAACTCTTTATTTAGGAACTGACTTAGTAAGTGGAACTCTATATGATGTAGAGATTTCAACAGCTTCTAATAACTTTACAAATGAAAGAGGAACAGCTCAAACAGATGCTAAAAAAGCTAAAACTCAATTTGCTGGTGTGACTACTTCTGCAGCATTCAAAGTAGATTATATTATGCCAATAGATAATAAAACTATTGATATTTATTTCAATGGTGTTTTAGCAGACCAAGCTAATCAAATAGTTACAGCAGCTAATGTAAGAATTACTGGTGGAACAGGTAGTGAATCATTTAATGCTTCAGCAGGAACTGCACCTGCAGGAACTCCTAGCTTGAGAGTATTACCAAATAATAAATCTGTATTAAGATTAACATTAGATTCAGATACATTAGTTGCAGGAAGAGTTTACCAATTATGGTTTAAAGATAATGCTCCAAAGAATGCTGGTAATGTAGCTATGGCATTAGTTGATGCTTCAAATAATATAGTTAAATCACAATTTGCAGGTAGCTCTGTAGCTCAAGGTAAACCATCTATTGACTATATCATGCCAAAAGATGATATGACTTTAACTGTTAAATTCAAGACTCCAGTTACTAATTTTGTTGGAACAGAATCAAGTACTAAACTTTCAACAACAACAACAGGAGATAATTTCTCTACAGCAACAGCAGTTCAATTAATTGAAGAAGTTAGCTCAGCTGATGGAAGTGAATATACAGTTTACTTAAATAAAGCTATGAAACAAGGTGTTGTTTATACACTTACTATTGCAAATGCAACAGCAAATGTAAGCAATGCTCAAGGCGCTCAAGATAATGATATCACTGCTACAGTTGCTGGAACTAATGCATCTCATGCAAAACCAGCTATTGCTACAGCAAGTGTTTCTAATGATAGAAAAGTTGTTACAGTTACAATGAATCAAGATATTGCTTCATTAACTACTACAACTCCAGTAGCTGATTTATCAGCAACAGCTGAATTAACTACAGCTCAGTTAGCAGAATTATTTGATATAGTTGGAATATTTGAAGATGGTTCTACATCAGCTAATATTGTTCAATTAACTTCAGGCGACTCAGAAGTTGTTGATGTTAAAACTATTAAATTTGAATTAAGTAAAGCTCTTAAGACAGCTACAACATTCAAAGTAAGAAGTAAAGATAACAAGTTTGTAGACAAAACTACTACAGCTAGTAAAGTATCATCAGAAGTAAAAGATTCAGATTATATCCAAGTATCAGTACCTAACGTTGATACAGCAGTAGCAACTCCAGGAGCAGGTTTAACTGCTAACGTAGTTGGTGTAAAAGCAACAAAGACTTTTGATTCTAATGGAATTACTGTAACAGCTAAAAATACTGGTACAGCTGGAAATAATATTCAGGTTGTATTTGAAGCTAATACTACTGATGATCTTGAGGTGTCAGAAGCTAATAATATAGTAACTATTAAATTAGCAAAAGATACTTCAAGCAAGAATACTGGTACTCTTATTGCAGGATTATCATATACATTAGTAGATGTTGTTGCTGCTGGTACTGGTAATACAGAGCTAGGTATTGCTAGTGCTGCTAATCTTGAAAATGGTGTTGATGCAGTATTAGGATCTATAGTACTAACATTTAACGAGCAAATGAATACAGCAAATGATACACTTGCTGAATTAGGGTTAGTTATTAAGTCTAATACAGACGCAACTCGTACTTTAAGTGGTACAACAATTTCTTGGAACTCTACAGGTACAGTATTAACTATTGGTTTAGATACTATTGCTAGTAGTGTAGTATCTACTGATAAAATTACTACATTAAATGTAAATGATTTAAATGGTAATGCTTTAGTAGTTCCAGCAGGTGGTATTGTACTACCATAATGCTCACACTCAATATAGCATGATTAATAACAGCCAATAAGTAATCTTATTGGCTGTTTTTTATAATAAAATGAATTAGGAGGATTGTGTAATGTATAAGAAAATTATACTAGTAATGTGTATTATTATTTTAAGTTTAATGCCCCAATATTCTTTTGCAACTGAAATAAATACAGATATAATGTGGTTAAGATTAATTAGGTTACAGGATGAAGCATTTAATTTTATAGGTACTGAAAATCTTAAAGATGATAAAGATGGATATGTAAAACCAGAATCCGATGATTATCTAAGAGTAATGCCAACTGCTGAGGTAAAAGAATATGATACAGTTGATATTACATTCAACATAGCTATAGACAAGATTTCAGCTGAAGTAAAGGATAACTATATTATTAAAGATATTAAAGGAAATTGCTTAGATGTAAAAGAAGTACATTTAATAACTGATAAGCTTGTAAGACTTATTACAGGACCACAAATATCAGGAGAGCTATATACTGTAACAGTAAAGGAAGTCCAGAGTATTGAAGGACTAGTAATCCAAGAGGGAAATAATATCACAAAATTTGGTGGTTTAGGAAGTGGAACTATAGTAAATAGATACGATTGTATACCAGTATCAAATACTAAAGTCCAAATTATTTTTAATGATGTACTAGATAAAGAAACAGCAGAAAACAACCAAAATTATATTATATATGATAGATTAGGTAATAATCTACAAGTATATGATGCTAAGGTAGTAAGTGTTGATGAAGATCAAGAGTACTATGATAAGTCAGTATATTTAATAACTAGTCAACAAACTCCAGGTGAGTTGTACACTATTTCAGCTACAAATGTGATGAATATTAATGGTGAGGATATAAGCTCTAATAAATCAATTATGTTCGGAGGAATCGGGAAAAAACGTTAAATTAATTAATTTTTTTGTATTAATTATGTAATATTATTATTGTATAAATATGGTATAATATTTGGTAAAGTATAATAAGCATTATTAAAAGGGGGAATAGAGTTGAAGAAAATAATAACAGTACTTTGTATAATGGTTTTATGTATTACTATTAATATACCAAGCTATTCACTTACAACAGTACAATCTAAAGCTGATTTACTAAATGAAATTAAGGTTATTAAAGGAAATAATTCAGGTTATAATCTTTCTGGAACCCTAACTAGGGCAGAAGCTACAACATTTATAGTAAGAATAATAGGTAAAGAGAATTTAGTATTAGATAATAATAAATCATACGTTAACACAGGCTTTTTAGATGTAAAACCAAAGGATTGGTATGCACCTTATGTAGGATATTGTGTTAAACAAGGAATAATTGATGGATTTAATGATGGAACATTTCGTCCAATGGAAGCAATAAGTGAAAGAGCATTTCTTAAACTCACTGCAGAGGCACTAGGGTATAAAAAGGATATTGATTTCACATGGAATAATCTATTTAATTTTGCATATAAAAAAGGTATTGTAATAGACATTTCATATAAAACTAAAACAAATGACAATACCAATTATAAACGAGAAGAAGTTGTCAATGTATTATACAATATATTAGATAAGAAAATAAAAGATGAAGATAGATCAGTGATAAAAAGATTAGTAGATAATAAAATAATTAGTGCAAATATAGCAGAGAAATATGGGTTTGTAATGGATACAAATCCTTCTATAATAACAGAAATAAATGTAATTTCTTCTACACAAATAGAGGTTATATTTAATGAAGAAATAACAGAAATAAAAGAAGAAAATATAATTATTTCAAAAACAACTGATAACGCAACTAGATTAAATTCTAACATAAAACAATTGGATAAAGATAAATTGATTCTTGATACAGATAAGCAAGAAAATAAGATATCATATAATATTATGATTAAAGATATAATTGATAAAGAAGGAAACATTAAAACAGTAGATAAAGATTTTGAAGGGTACAATTTAGTCGAATTTGAATCAGAGTATTTTCATTTAAGTAAGATTGTACCAATAAGTAAAAATCAGATAGACATATATTTTACACAACCTATTAATGCTGTTGCTACAATAGAAAATTATTATGCAATTAAACAAAATGGTAAAGTAATTATAAATGGAAGTCCTGTTAATATGGAAATAGCATTAAATCCAAAGGATAAAAAAAGTATATCTATGAGACTTAAAAATCATGAATTTGATTTAACTAAAAAATATGAACTCGTTGCAAAATCATCACTTTCTGATAGGATAGGAGCTCCCATCAATAATAGAAATAATGAAACACTAGAATTTTTTCCACTATTTAAAGAGAATAAAAAATTAGAATTTGTTTCAGCTACAGCTATAGATAAACAGACTATTGAAATTGTATTCAATAAACCATTAGATCGTGTTAGTGCAGAAGATATTACGAATTATTCTGTTAAAAGTCCAGAGGGGCATCCACAACCTATAATTAAAGCCAAATTATTAGGTGAACATGGAGGTAATATTGTTAGAATAGGAGTTCCTTTGCCTATGCGTGGAAATACAAATTATCCCATAAATATTAAAAACGTAAAAGATAGTTTAGGACAATATTCAATTAATGATACAGATTCATATGTTTATGTTATGGATGTGGAGCATCAAGAACTAACTGCAGATTTAGTATATCCACTTAATAATAGAGAAATTAGTGTATATTTTAATCAGCCAGTGGATGCTACAACTGCAATATTACCTTCTAATTATTTGATTGCTGGTGTAAATGACTTAGGATTTAATCCTATTCAACCTGTAGCTGTATATTTTAATGAAAAAGAAAATAATAGTATGGTAAAATTAATGTTACCAGTAGGTATTAAATATCAAAATGGATTTAAATATAGATTAACCCTTAATCAAAACATTAAAAGTGCTACATTTATTCCTAATACCAGTAGTAAAGATATAGAATTTGAAGGTATAGGATTTGATGGGTCGAAGCCAATGATAAATAACGCTAAAATGGTAACTGAGGACACGATTATTGTAGAATATAATACAGAAATAGCTAATGTAGCGCCTACAACAGTAGCTAGTAATTATATTTTAAGGCATAAAGAAGGTAGCAACGAAATTTCTCAAACACCTTCATCTGTTACTGTTATTGATAATAAATATGTTGTTTTATATTTTTCTAAGCTAAATAAATCCACTGTTTATACTATTGAAGCAAATACAATACAAGATTTTAGTAATATTGGTTATTCAGTATCTGGTGAAAAGACACAAGTAATAAATTACTACGAATAGGGAGTTAAAATAATGAAAAAACTAAAGAGAGTTATTGTTAGTATTATATCAATGACATTAATATTAACAAATATTACAACAGTATATGGAAAAGAAATTGATAAAGAAGTAGAGATAGCTGGAGAGTTAGGCATTTTAAAAGGTAGTACAGGTAAAATAACAGAAGATTATTTACAGCAACCTACAACAAGATTACAAGCAGCTATTGTTTTTTTAAGATTAAAAGGATTAGAGGAACAAGCTAAACAATTTTCTGGTGAAAAAACATTCTCTGATGCAAAACAGGTACACTGGATAGGTGGAAGAAATATATTAGCTTATCTTAAAGAAAATGGAGAATTAGGATGGATTGGCAATAATAATCAATTTAATCCTAATAAAACCATTAGCGCAAAAGAATATTATAAAGTATTACTTGAAACATTAGGATACGAAATTGGAAAAGACTATATGTGGGATAATGTATTAAGTTTTGCCAAAGAAAAAGGGTTAAGTAAAATATCTAATGTTAAGGAGCTTACAAATAAGGATATTGCTGTAGCAACAGTAGAAGCACTTGAATTGAAAACAAAAGAAGGTGTAGTATTAATTAATCTATTAGTTGAAAGTAATATTATTGATCCCATAAAAGCTGATAGAACAGGTTTATATAAAATATCTCCTAAAGGAAATATGATATCAGCAACATCTATAGATGCTACAACTATTTTGGTAGAATTTGATGAAGCTATTGAACCTATTGATAAAGATTTTAAATTAAATGGGTTAGATTCAAAAGAATATGATATTAAATCAATAGAGGTATTAAAAAGCGAAAAGTCAATTTTAATAAAAACTGAAGAACTTACATTAGGTAGTATATATACAATATCTTATAGAGATAAAAGTTTGGACATAGTACCTATAATGAAGAAACAAGAAATTAAACCCCAAATAGAATCAGCAACTGCTATAACAGGAGAAGTAGTTAGATTGGTATTTAATTCAAGAAATATTAGGAAAGATTCTTTAGTTCCTTCTAATTTTGAAATTAATAATATTGTAGATAATGATGTTGTTGTTACTAATGTTAGATTTGATGAATTTGAAATGAAGAAAAATGCTAATTATAGTAAAACTATAGTGTTACTTGATGTAACAGGAATCGACTCAGGATTAGTTTATACAGTTAAACCTTCAAATATTACATCATATACAGGAGCTGTTAATGACAATACCAAACAATCAACTTTTGCTGGTATTAGTACAGATACTAAAGCACCAAAGCTTAAAAGTGCTATATCTAAAGATGGGTATGGAATTGATGTAGTGTTTGAGGAAGATATGTTTTTAGATGAGACTACAGCTCTTGACTTAAATAATTATAAGATAACCCCTGAACTCAATATATTAAGCGCTAAAATTGAGAAGAACGAGTTGAACGATGACAATATTGTTCGTTTAACAACTACGAATCAAAAAGATATTATCTATACCATAGAGGTTAATAATATTTCTGATGGGAAAAATATTATGGTAAAATCTGAGGATACTGTAGTTGCTGGAATAGTAAAACCAGATAATCAAGTTGCAAAGGCAGTAAATTCTTTAACATCTACAACTATAGAAGTAATTTATAATTGTGAAGCTAATAGTACTGCATTAGATATTAGCAATTATAGTATTAATAATGGTCTTATGGTTGTTGATGCTGAATTTAAAATTAATGAGTTAAATAAAAAAGTTGACTATAGCAGAGTAATTCTGACAACTACACCTATGAAGTCTACTTCAATTTATGAAATAACGATTGATAAAAATGTACAAGATATATTAAATCAAGGTTTAAAAGAAACAACACATCTAGTATTTGCTGGTATCAGTGGAGATCAAGTTTTTGATAAAAATATATTAGCTTTAGCAATAGATACATATACAGTAAAGATAATCTTTAACGAAGAAGTAAATAAAGAATTAGCCACTGATATTAGGAATTATAATATAAAAGAATTAGGGTACCCAGCGAAAGCGATTTTAAATGATGACAATAAGACAGTCACACTAATAATTCCTGAACAAAAGGCAAGGGTATACAAATTAATCATTAATAATATTACAGACATATCAGGAAATATGATTGAAGCAAATACAGAGGTTATTTTTGGGGGAATAGCTAAACAAGAATAAAATTATATTTGTACATAAGTAGGGGAATATATAATTTTTTTGAAGGGAAGGGGAAAACATAGGGTAACCTATGTTTTTCTTTAGTATCTATTGTTGCAATTTCTAACTAATGTTATAATATTGCTAAAAATAATTAATTGAAAGGATGGTTATAATGAAATTAGGTAAAAGAATATGTACAGGATTTATTATTTTTTGTTTAATAATAGTTAATGTTAATTTTAGTTATGCACAAATGAGTAATACCAGTTTAAATACTAAAGCAAATATTTTAACTGAATTAAATATTTTAAAAGGTAATGGTGAAAGTTTGGATCTTGATGGGGAGTTATCAAGAAGTCAAGCTGCAGCATTTATTGTAAGATTATTATGTGAAGAAAAAGAAGTTCTAGATAACAAAGACAAGTATAATGACACTAATTTTTCAGATGTATCTAAAGGGGAATGGTTTACTCCATATATTAGTTATTGTGTTAAAAATAATATTATAGATGGATACTCTGATAATACATTTAGACCAAATGATAAATTAGGTGAGAAAGCCTTTTTGAAATTAGTTTTAACAGCATTAGGATATAAATATAATGAAGATTTTACTTGGAGTAATGTTTTCGAATTTGCTTATGGGGTTAATCTTGTTAAAGACATAAGTTATACATCAGGTCATAAAGAAGATACTAATTATACAAGAGGCAAAGTAGTAGATATATTATATACTTCACTACAATTGAAAAATACTAAAACTAAAACAAGAATGATACAAAAGTTTGTAGATAATATGATTATTACTAAAGAAAAAGCTCTAACTTATAATTTATTAGATGATAAACTGGAAACAGATATTACCAGTGTTGAGGCTACTAGTGAGATAACTATAGAAGTCACTTTTAATGAACCTGTTCAGAATTTAACACCAGAAAATATTTTATTATACGAGACAGTTAATGTTAAGACGTTAACTATTAATAATATTACAAGAAAAGAATCAACAAATACATATGTTATTCAAACATCTGAACCACAGAATATGGATGTAGAATATACGTTACTTATTGATAAAGTAATTGATAATAATGGAAATTCTTCTAATTCTTTTAATAGGACATTATTGGGATTTAGAGCTGATGAGGTAAAATCAGATTATTTTAAAATAAGTAAAATTGAACCTGTTAGTAAAAATATCGTTTATGTGTATTTCACACAGCCTATAAACGATAATGCATTACAAACATCTTTTTACACTATTTTACAAAATGATTCAAAATTAGTAGAAGGTAATAATAGTAATATGTTAATTAATAAACTATCTACATGCGATAATGGTATATCAATATATTTAAAAAACTATGTATTTTCGACACAAGAGTATTTTAAACTATCCATTGATGGAAATATGTCGAGTAATTACGGTGTTTTATTAAATGATGGCGAGGGGGATTCTGTTAAATTTAAATCTTCTGTGGAAGATAATGCAACTTTTGAGGCAGAGGGATGTATATCAATAAATAGCCGTACAATAGAATTAAAATTTAATAAAGAAGTTAATCCAGTTCTAGCAAAACAAATATATAATTATAGTATCACAGATGAGAATAAACGACAGATAAGAGTAACAAATGCAAATGTTATAAATGATGGTAATAATTCTGGAAGAGTAGTTCAATTAACAATAGATGAAAATTTAATGGTAAACAAGCAATACAATGTTTTGGTTAATTATCTTACTGACATAACTAGACAGTTTTCAATTATTGAGAAACAATACTCTTTTATATGTACTAATTATGGTAATAAAGATATAGATATTGATGCAGTTATTTCTACAGATGATAATACTTTAATCTTATATATCAGTGATCCAGTAGATCAACAATCAGCACAAATTGTATCTAATTACCAAATACAGGGTATTACTAATAGATCGTTTGTGGCAATACCATCTGGTGCATATTATAATAATATGGAAGACTCAAGTTTAATTAAGATTTATTTACCAAAAGATAAAAAATTAATTAAATCTCATATATATAACTTTAGAATATTAACATCCTTAAAAGATTCGATGGGGAATTATCAATCATCAATAAAAAATTATAGATTTACTCATAATGTATCTAAGTCAATGGATACTTATATATCAGAAGCAAAAGTTATTGGAGAAAATACTATTAAGTTAAGTTTTAATAGAGAGATTGCTTTTAATATTAATAATGTATTAAACACTAATTACTCATTAACATATACCGAAAATGGATTAGAATATAATAAAATACCTATTACAGCGAATTATATTGATCCAACTACAATTATATTGAAGTTTGATGTAATTGATAAAGAAAAAGAATATAATATAAGATATAAAAAATTAATTGATTATGGTAATAATGAAACAATAAATCTTAATAATAAATATTCTACTAAAGTTATATATGGAGAATAATAATATATTTTTATAGATTTAATTACTAATTTACATTTAGTAATTAAGCATACATTAAAAAAAAGACGGATAGTATTTTACTATCCGTTTTTGCTATATATGTTAATAACTATTTGTAGTTATTTATAGTTTATTCCGTACCAGCGAAGGCACATGTTATTGTACCATCATTACATATATTACTTATTACTAATTTATAAAGATGACCAGCATCTAGTCCAGAAGTTATCTTTAATATAATAGAGTTATCAACTTTATTATATTTAGCATTAAGTATCTCGGAAGGATTATCAATAATATAATAATTAGATATATTTTCTGCTTTTGAAATATCTAAATCACCTTCAAAAAATACTTTTAATTCAGTATTGGATAAAGCAATAGTTGAATTAACTGATACTTCCGGTTTACTAGTTGTACCAGCAAAATAATATGTTACGTTTCCTTCTGAACATATATTCTTTATATCAATTTTATATAACATACCTACTTCTAAATCAGTTACAGTGGTAATTAAAACAGCATTATCGTAGGTAATATATTTTATATTTGTGATACCTATATGGTCATTATTGTAAATATCATAGTTTGATAGATTTGTAACTGTATATTTATTAATATTTCCATCAAAGAAAATCATTACCTTATTTGTTGATATAGCAGTTACAGATTTTATTGATATTTCAGGTTTAGGTGCTATACCTGCAAAAATTTTAGTAACTGTATTTGAGCATATATTATTTACTTGAAGTTTATATAGTATACCAGCAGCAAAATCAGTTGATGTCTTTAATATAATTGCATTACCTTCTGAATTATATTTAGCATTTAATATGTCTATAGATGTATTAGAATTAAAGGGGTGTATGTCATAGTTAGCTATATCTTCAACACTATTTATATCTATAATACCATCAAAAAATACTTTTACTTCTGTACTAGATAGTGCTATGACTGATTTTATTGTTAAGTCAGTTGCATTTTGTTCTTCAGCTAAAACTGATAAACTAAAGATTGTTGTTAATGATGCGATTAATAAAATGATACTAATAAATTTTTTCATGTCATAATATCCTTTCTTTGAATAATTTTGAAATCTTGTGCACAGAAATTTCATTGATAATATAACATATATATTGAAAATAATTTGTCGAAAGTTGTCATTATATCCGTTTTTAATATTTTAATTTTTGTGTAACACAAACTAATAGAAGAAAAAATGTTATATAATACCTTAAATTTAGATTTAGATACTATTAATATAAATATTATATATAGATTAGTAAGTTGTATTTAACACATATGTTATAAAATTTTAATGTTATAAAAAAACATATATTGACTATTAATTTATTGCATGTTATTATTAATATATAAATTTTAATAAAAGGCAAACTTACTGAAAAGTAAGGACGCAAAGCTAGAGTCTAAAGTAAAATACTATGACAGTTCGGCTGCTTTGAATTACATATATATTCAAAGCAGCTTTTATTTTGCCAAAAACTAACAAATATATAATTTTATAATTATTAGATTCGGAAAATAATAAAGCAATATTGCTTTATTTGTAATATATTTTAATATTAACAACATAATAATAAATATCATCATGTTGACAATATTATATTCAAAATAAGACTGATAATGATTTTCCTAAGGTTAACCACGTTCCAAAAAAAACGAGGCTGAAAATAGAGAGCCTACCTCTATAAGAAAGAAGGACAGAAAACTATTATAAGAGGTGATTAGTTGAAAAAGAAGTTGTTAAAGAAATCGTTAGTGTTTTTGTTTGCCTTCATGTACTTAACGAGCAATTTAGTATATGCTCAAACAGAACAACAAGATTTAACTGGTAATATTATAATATCAGAAAATGAAACAGAAAATCCAGAAGAACCAGTGGAGAACCCAGGAGAGCCAGTGGAGAACCCAGGAGAGCCAGTGGAGAACCCAGGAGAACCAGTGGAGAACCCAGGAGAGCCAGTGGAGAACCCAGGAGAACCAGTGGAGAACCCAGGAGAGCCAGTGGAGAACCCAGGAGAACCAGTGGAGAATCCAGGAGAGCCAGTGGAGAATCCAGGAGAGCCAGTGGATAACCCAGAAGAGCCAGTAGAGAATCCAGGAGAGCCAGTGGATAACCCAGAAGAGCCAGTAGAGAATCCAGGAGAGCCAGTGGAGAATCCTGAAGAACCAGCTGAAAACCCAGAAGACCCAGGAGAAAATCCAAGTGAGTCAGAGGATAAACTAAAAGAATCCGAGAACTTAGATGAAATAGAAAGTGCTAGTAGAGATATGGATATGTTATCCACTATAATGCTAAATGAAAATGAGTATATTATTAGTTGGATAATTAATAAATCTGCTACATTAGCAGTAAATCAAGTAAGTGGTGCTGATGTCAGAGTTGAAAAAGAACAAAATTATAGATATAAGTTAACAGCTACAGCTAATGACGAAAGTCATAGAATTGTAGGTTGGAAAATAATAGACACTAGTAATGGTTCTAAATCAAGTTTTGGTAAAAGTGAAATACGTATAGGAAGAAGACCAACATTAATTAATACAGATGTTGATTATAAAGTTAACAAGAATAGAAGATATGAAGCTACTCCAATAGTTGAAACCATATATTCACTTAATGTAAATTATGATAATTCACTAGGAGAAGTATATATTGATGGTACCAAAGTAGATAATGGATATAGTGCAATATATGAAGAGGGTACTGCTGTTAATCTAAAGGCATATTCTTATCAAGGATATGAGCCACAAGATCAATTTAAAAATATGGATATTACTATTAACCAAAAAGAGATTATAGATGTTGTGTTTGAATCTAAAGATCAGGTATATGATAAAGACTACTATCCAGCCGATGGAAGTTTTGCAGGAATAGTAGGTCATGGACATGATCCGAAGGATAATCCATTAGATGCAGAGTTGAATATATCACCAAATAAAGATATGTATGAAGTAGGTGACAACGTTAATCTAGAATTCAGATACAATGTGATTAGTGGTGATAATGGCGGCAATAGTTTAAATGAGGTTAAGGTATATAGACATAATACTAATAGTCCATTATTTGCCGAGAATAATTTTCCTTCTACTGTTCAAGATATAATAACTATACCAAGTACTAAAACTGAGTTAGATAATAATTATGTATTTGATGTTAGTAGCAGAACTTATTCAAAAAATCTAGAGTTTGATTTAGTAGATCAATATAATGATGATCCTCAAACAATATTAGACTCGAATACACAAACCATAAAAGTGAGTGTGGCTAATGTATGGTTAGATGCTCCTGTACTTAATACAACAGATGTAACCATGAAGTCAGGAAAAGTATATTGGGAGAAATTAGCTAATGCAAATGATTATGATATAAAAGTATATGATGAGAATGGAGTTCTATTAAATCATAGTTTGGCTATTGAATTTGATGATGTAACTAATAGATATTATGTAATTGACAATAGTTTAACTCCAGGTACTAAATATATCTATAAAGTAACTGCAAGTAATTCATTTATGACTAGTGAAGAAGCTGAAACTGAATTAGTAACTAAAGAAGCTACTATAAAAGTATATCTTGATAATAACTTAGTTAATAGTACAGATGGAAATTATGATTTTGCTAAGATTATAACTTCAATAGTAGATGATAGATTTAATCTATCAGCTTACTCATATCGAGGATATGAATTTGACAGAATAGAAGGGGCAGCAAAAAATCACTTTGAAACAGGAATAGCAGATAATGTAAGTAGTGAAATATATTTTAATTCTAAAGAGGATATTTATGGCTATAAATTCTATTCACTAGATGGTACTGCTTATGGTGAAGAAGGAGAATTAATGGATGATGTAAGAACTGGTACTATTGAACTTGATAATCCTAGTACAGATGAAATTGATTACTCACATAGCCATACTATTACAGCAAAACCAGGTGAAAGTATCAATATTAATACTAGAATGACATGTATTGATGGAGATAATGAAGAGGCTAAATTATATGATTTATGGGTTTATGTTAATGGAGAAAAGTCAGATGATATAGGGCATATTGATATACCTTCAGATCCAGGTTTATCTGGCGTTCATACACTAACAATTCCTACATGGGATAAACTTACTGATCTAAATAATTTAACTTACAAATTTGACTTAATCGATATGCATAAATATACTTGGGCAGCAGGCTTAACAGATAGTTCAAGTCTAGAAGTAGAAATTGATATACCAGAATATCATAAGATTACTGTTGTTAAAAATAATGCTGTTGTTGGTATTTCTGGACAGAAAAAAGTTCCACAGATTATAGAAGATAATTATGGTACAGATTTATATTTAGCAGATAATGTACCAATCACATTTACTTCCAGTCCAATCAGTAGTGATTATGATAATCTAGTATGGACAGTTAATGGATTAAATGAAGACAATTATAGTATTAATGGAAATGTATTAACGATTAATACCTTTAATGCCGATGTTACAGTATTAGCATCATATAGCTTGAAACAATTTACTACAACAGTTAATTACACAGAAGGTGGTAATGCAGGTGTTGTTTCAGGTGATAACTTATTAGCTCAATTGACTAGTGATATTCATAGTAATATTACAATGAAAGCTGTACCAGAAAAAGATGGAACAGATGATATGTATTTAGTTAAATGGTATAGAGTAGTTGGTGAAAATAAAGAGTTTGTTTCAAACAATAAAGAAATAACAGTTTCAGTTACTAGCAATGAAACATACCTAGCTGAATTTAATATTAAGCAATTTAATATTGAGCCAAATTCCAAGATTAATAGTCTGCTTGGAGAGCTTCAAGTTGCGGTAATTCCACAAGAGTTATTAACAGATGAAATTAATAACACAATATCTTATATGAAGAAAAATAAAAACAATAAGATTACTGAGGAGTTAGCTAATAGGTGGCAGGAGTATGTTAATAACTTGGAAAGTAATTCACAAATTACTTTTGAAAAATGTGTAGTAGGAAATGATGTTAAATATGATTATGGTACTATAGTAGCGGTAAAAGGTGTACCTCATAATACATTTGATGAGTTTAAGAAATGGAATGTATTAACTAATTATCCTAACCCTAGGTTAGTTTATATGAATCAAAATAGGAGACCTTTACCTTTATTCGAAGATATAGTATCTTATATATTAACTGTAGATGTAGAGAATAATGGACACCTTAATGAATCCGAGTTATCTATTGATTCAGCAGTTAGTGGTAGATATACTGGTGAATTTATAGAAGACTATGTGACAACATTTAAAATTGTTCCCGATAAAGGATACTATCCAGTTGCTTATTTAGTTAATTCTTTAGAGAATACAAGTTCATCTATGGTAGAGTATCCTATTAGTGAAATAGATGGAGACTATTATGTAAATGTAGAAATGAATAACAATAAGAGTATGATTATAGAGTTTCGAAAAAGAGAATATAATATAAAAGCTGTGATAATGCCCGGTAAAGAAGATTGGGGTAGCATAAAACAAAATAGTGAATCATTTAAATATGTATATGGTGATAGTGTTGTGATAAAGGCTGAACAATCTAAAGATTATATTTTTGATGGTTGGTATATATTTAGTAAAGAAAATGGATATACAAGATTGAGTAGTGAACTAACTTATTCGTGTAATATGGAGTTTACTGCAGAAAGAAATTTAAATATATTTGCATCATTTTTATATGCACCTCCATATATACCAGGTAATCCAGAACCACAAGAACCAAAAAAAGATCCAGAGCCAGTAAAACCACAACCTATAGAATCAGAAGAACCTTCACCAGAAACACAACCTATAGAACAGCCAGCAACAGATGAGCCATTTATAGAAATACCAGAAGAACCAATTCCAGAAGGTAATTTAACTGATACTGATACAGATACAGATAATGACAAAGAAGAATTTATTGAGGGTGAAGAAATAATAGAAATTCTTGATGGAGACGTTCCTCTAGGAACAGCTAATAAACTCCCAAAAACAGGTGGAATACCAGCTCAGTTATTCTATTTATTTGGAACTACATTCATAGGGGCAGGTATTAAGGTTAAGAAAAAGAAAAAATAATATAACAACATACATTAAAAAAGGACATTTCTCTTAACGAGATTTGTCCTTTTTAATTATTTGTTTAGATTTTAACTCTAACAGTATAATTAATAATTTTGTATATAGTATTGTCTGTTGTTAGTACTGCTATCTGTACTAACTATTGCAACATAGTAGAGTCCATCTTTCACTGCATCATATTGAATGATATGTGATGATTGTCCATCACAGCTTATATTACCTTCATATATGTAATTTTGTCTAATAGCATCATATAAGAAAATAAAGTAATTTCCACTATTAAAAGGATGGAAAGCTAGTTTTGTAGTACCGCTTTTGTCAGGTGTAAAACGGAAATAATCGTGATCTTCTGAATTAGTGAATTTACCCATAACTAATGCAGTAGGGTTTTTTAAAATATTTGCGCATTCTAAATCACCATTAAATTCAACTTCTTGACCACTTATCCATACTGATTCTTTGATTCTTTCTCCGTATACAGCTAACTGATAAGGTAAGTTACTTCCACTGTTAGAGCTGACTTTCATAATATATTCATGGTTATATTGAAATTTAAATTCTTTTTGGTAAACACCACTAGTAGTAGCATAATCCACTATCTTATTGTTATCTGTTTTATCTAATATGTATAGATTGTAAGTGGTATTATTGTTATCTATAAAGATATAAGTTATTTTTTTGGTTTCATCTGGAGTATATGAAAAATAGTCTATATCATTACTGCTACTAACAGTGCCTTCAATAGGAGTTCCTAAAGTGATTACATTAGCGGTATCCCAAGTGTTATTACTTTCCTTTTCCTGACCAGTAATTTGTTCTCCAGCAGCATATACATTAAAATTACAAGAAATTACTACTAATAGCATTGCCAAACACAAACTTATTTTATTTTTTAATTTTGTTTTCATCATTTGTTAGATTCGCTCCTTATTTTTTATTTTAGTTATTTTATAGAGTTATACTCAATAACCGTATATGAATATTATTTTTATATTAAGCTGCAGCATTAATAACTATTTAATATATTTATGTAACTTTCATATGATAAGTAAAATTTGAACGTTTTTATGTTGCGTTTCGATAAAATAATAATAATATTATTCTTTTTACAATCAATTATACTCTTTAATATAAATATTTCAATTATTTTTTGCATTTTTTTAATATTTATTTTATATTGTAGCTATTAAACCTATTTTCAAACAATTTTCGCCAAAATACTACAAATAAAAAAAGGGCATCACGCCCTAGATTTTCATCTATGTGACGAGATGACCCTTTTAATTAAATGTATCTAATTATTTAGCAACAAACTTAACTGTTTCAGAAGTATTTACATTTCCAATACCAGCTTCGTCAGTGATTGAACCAGCTGATACAGAAACTGTAATCATATCACCAGTTTCAGTTGCTCCATGAGTTAAGATGAATGATTTACCATCTTCACAAGCTTCAACTTTAGTAACTGTTAATCCGCTAAGAGTGAACTCACCTGAAACATCTCCAACAGTTACACCAGCTACTATTTCACTAAATGTAACTTTTGTTTGAGTCTTAGAAAGTGCAACTGCACTAGCTAATTCTGGATCTTTGTTTTCAGTAGTTACTGTAGCAAATTTAGCACTATTGTCTGAAGAACTCATTACAGTACCATTTTTGTTTACAATTTTGCTATCTTCTAATTCTATATCATATACTTTGCTACTATCAAATGGAGTACCTGAGAAGAATACACGTAATTTGTTTCCTTCAGTTCCTTCTTCTCTAACTAGAGCGTCAGTTGCAGATACTACTTCATTATTGTACTTAATGATTATATCATCTGCATTAGATGATGATAAAGTAGATTCGATAACTTGGTCAAAGATTATGTCTATTGTATTTTCATCAACAGCGATTACACCAGAAATCTTAGGACTAGTTACATCACTATTAATTCCACCAAATACTGCTTCGTTTCTGTTATCAGTTGTATCTAGTGCATCAATATTAAGAGCATCTTTAATCTTATCAGCAGCAACAGTTACAGTATATAATTTGCCTGATTCAAAAGTATCACCAGTGTAGTATACTGTTACAGATTTTTTATCTGAGCTAACTACTACGTTATTTACTGTTCCAGTAAATTCTACATCACTATCAGATGGTTCGATACTGAAGTCACTGTTATCTAAGTCACCAGTTATAGTAAGTGCTTCACTGAAAGTAATTCTTAATGTTTGGTTATTGAATAATACAGCAGATGTTACTCTTGGAGCATCATTATCTACTGTAGTACCAGCAAATAATGCTGAGTCATTAGTACCAGTAATGATTGTATTACCAGTTGAATCATTAATATCAGCAGCAGTTACTTTGTAGATGACACCGGCTGACATAGTAGCTGTTGCAAATTGAAGAGTTACTGTTTTATTATCATCCGCTATAGATGCTTGTGTTGGATGAGCTGCGTCAGCTATTGTGTTGCTTGAACTTTCAGTACCTGATTCTACAGTGAAAGTAAAGTCACCAGGTTCAACTGTATCTTTATCAATTTCTTCGTTGAATTTAACAACAACAGTATTGTTATTAGTTGCTACAGCAGAGCTTAATTTTGGAGCAGTTCCGTCAGCAGAACCGATTCCTGCAAATTCAGCAGTATCATGGTCTTCGTCAACAACGTTTCCACTAAGATCATTTACGCCTGTAACATCAACAGTATATATTTTTGATGATTGAGCACCTGTTGTTAATACCCATACAGTACCATCAGTTACTACAGTATCTTTAACAACTTTTGTTGGGTAACCAAGTTCTGAACCAAAGTAGTAGTTGTATGGTAATTTTGCAGTAATTTCATCCATTGGCTCGTTGAATGTTACTTTAACAGTTTTGTTATCGATTGATACAGCACCTGATACTCTAGGAGCAGTAGTATCTTTTGCTAATCCAGCAAATAAGTACTCATCATGGTCTGAATCTATTTCATTATTTGATAAGTCTGTTACGTTATTTACTTTAACTTTGTATAACTTTCCAGCTTCATGCTCAGATGTTGTAATAACAACTTCATTCTCAGCAGTTTGTCTTTCTGCCTTAGTTATTACTAAACCTTCTACTTCATAGTTAGCTATATTTTCAGCAGTAACTTTTTCAACATCTTCGTTAAAAGTTAATTTAACAGAAGTGTTAGTTAAACTTACAGCAGAAGTTAATCTTGGGCTAGTTGTGTCTGGTGCAAGACCAGCGAATAAGAACTCATCATTATCAGAGTTAATCACATTACCAGAAACATCTTTAACGTTAGAAACAACAACTTTGTGGATAGTTCCAGAAGTTTGAGCTGTAGTTGTTAATATAACTTCGTTTTTAGCAGTTTGTCTCTCAGCTTTTAAGATGTTTATTCCTTCTATTTCATAGTTAGCTATGTTTTCAACAGATACTTCGTCCATATCTTCGTTAAAAGTTAATTTAACACTTGTATTAGATAAAGCAACAGCTGATTGTAATTCTGGTTTTGTTTCGTCAGGAGCTAAACCACCGAATTGGAAGCTATCATTGTCACTATCAACAACATTTCCTGATAAATCAGTTACGTTAGAAACTTCAACTTTGTAGATAGTTCCTTGAGTTTGTGAAGATGTAGTTAAAATCACAACTGTTTTGATTGGATTTTCATCTGCATCAACGTCATAAGCAGCTTTTAATACATTTAAGTCATTAATTTCGTAGTTAGATGTAATAAGAGCGTTAACATCTACTTCTTCATTAAAGTTTAATTTTACAGTAGTGTTTGTTAAAGCAACAGCTGATTGTAATTCTGGTTTTTCAGTATCAGCAGCTTTAGCAACGAATTTGTAAGATACACCATTATAAGTAAGAGTGTATAAAGCGTTCTCTTTTAATGGAGCAGTTGTAAGTCTTACCATTGTGTTATTAGCTCTTAATGAAGTACTAAGAACTTCAAAAGTTTCATTGTCTTCGTCAACTAGTGTAAATACATCAGTTGATGGAGCTATTGATATATCTTTGTTAAGAGATACATCTTGAGTAGTTGAATTCAATGATGAAACTGAGTTAATATCTAATGAAGTAGTAACAATAGGGTAACCAAGTTTTTCACCTAGTGTAACATTGTCACCTTTAGATACTAATGTTAATGAATCATAAGTAAGTGCTGCAAGGTTAAGAACGATGAATTCATCAGTTAAATTAATATCACTTGCAGAGTCTACCAAACCAATTTCTTCAGCTTTTGCAGCTACTGTTTCCCAAGTATAATCTTCAGGCTCAGTGTAGCTTAAAGCTTTTAATAAGATTTTTGCGTATTCTTGTGAGTTAACTTCTCTGTAAGGTCTGAAAGTTCCATCTGGATAACCAACAATACCTAACTCTGGAGTAGCTTTCACATATGCCATCAATCTTTGTTGATAACCATTTTGACCTTCTGCATCAGCAAAAGTGTCTTTTCCTTCGTAATCGAATGCTAACATTTCATCTTCAAGACCTAAAAGTCTAAGTAACATTACGATTGAACGATATCTAGTCATAGTTTTAGTACCGTCTATACCATGACCCTCACCTTTAATTACGTTTAGTTCTTCGAGTTTGTCCAGTTTCGCTTGATCAGAGATTGACGTAGCAGCAAAACTAGGAACAGTTGAAAATAATACGAATGCAGCAAGTGCAAACGCTATGACTTTTCTCATTGCTTTTTTCATTACTTCTTTTCCTCCTTATTAAATGAATTCTTAGTTTTATTGAATTTTTACTCTATAGTACCGATAGAGTTGTTCAGATTTTTTATCTTTGGTTTTATAAGTTGTTAGAGAGTAAAAAATGACAGTGCCATGTCATTAGATATGTACAACTTATATATGTGATTGCAAAAAAAATATACTTGCAATCTAAGTGTGGTTATTATGTAGACTGATTATGTTAACCATTACAATAATCATTGTATAAGACAAATTTTAAAATATCAACTCGCAAAATCTTCCAAAAAATATAAGAGGTGGTTAATATGGTTATAAATGAAATGTATTAAAACCATGTATTTATGGGAAAAATATAGGTTATGAGTGATAAAAAATGGAAAGGATTTGGTGATAATATTACAAAAATGTAATATAAGTTTTAATAATTAGAGCGATTTAGTTATACCAATATATGAGATATTTACCTAATTTTTATAAAAAGCTTTACATTTACCAATTTATTTGGTAAAATTAAATTACAAATATTACAGAAGTATTACAGGATGATTTAAAAAGTATTACTCGGAGGAAGTATTTATGAATGGAGCGTCAAAATATAAAGAAAATATTTTATTTAAATATAAAAAAGAAATAATATTGATATTTTGTTCCCTATTTATATTCTTTACAATAGGAAACGTATTTATTTCTAGTAAAATTGAAACTAAGGCAACAGCAACAGCTAATTCTTATAATGTTGTATATGATGGTAACAGTATGGGGATTGTATATGACAAATCTGTTGCAGATAGAGTTTATTCTATAGCCAAAGCCGAGATGAAAGATGCAAACGGCGAACATATGAAAGTTAATAAAGAACTCAAGTATTATCTTGAGTATGCTGACGATAAACAAATTACTGATGAAGATACATTACTTAATAATCTAAGAACTGCACTGGCAAATGATAAAGAATCATTCCAGATAAAAGGATATATTCTTAAGATAGGTGATGATTTTCAGGTAGCATTAAAAGATGAAGATGATGTTAAGGAAGTATTGAAAAGAGCACAGAGCATGTATATCAATGAAGCAGATAATTATGATATCGATTTAGTGCGTGTTCCTTATACAACTTCAGTTAGAATGCCTGTAATTACTAAGAACAATAATTATAATGAAATAGGAACAGCTGAAAGAATATTCAAGACAACTACTAATATAAGTGAAGAAAATGAATCTGATAAGAAGGATGCAGAAATTCCTATAGAAACTGTTGGTGTTTCTTTTGCAGAAGAGGTTCAGATAGTAAAAGGTTTTGTTGATAGAGCAGATATAGCTAATGTTGCTGATGCCACTGAACTTATTACAAAAGAGAACGAAGAAGAAAAAGTATATGCAGTTGCTAAAGGCGATACTTTATCAGAAATTGCTCAGAAAAATGATATGAAACTCTCTGAATTAATGAAACTTAATCCAGGGCTAGAGAAACAAAAATATATTAATATCGGACAGGAAATTACAGTAACTGTTCCAGAACCAGAATTATCAGTTGCTTGTGATGAAAAAATAATTTATACAAAGCCTATTCAATATACAGTTGAAAAGGTAGAGAATAAAAACAAATACAATGGTACAACTACAGTACTTGAGTATGGTGTTGAAGGTGAAATGCAAGTAACGGCTGTAGTAACAAAAGTTAATGGTTATGAGCAGTCAAGAACTGTAATAGATGAAAAAGTTATAAAAGAACCAAAAGCAAAAGTAATAGAAGTTGGTATAAAACCATTCCCATCAAAAGGTTCAACAGGTAATTTCATATATCCTGTTGTAGGAAGTATAATTACATCACCATTCGGATACAGACGTGGAGGTTTCCATCATGGTCTTGACCTAGGAGGTTTACCAGTAGGAACATCTATTAGAGCATCAGATGGTGGAACAGTAACTTTTGCAGGATGGAAAAGTTCAACTTATGGTTATACAGTAGATATCGACCATGGAAATGGCGTTATGACAAGATATGCTCATTGTAGCAAAGTAGTCGTGAAAAAAGGTCAAAAAGTATCTCAATATCAAGAGATAGCCAAACTAGGAAGTACCGGCAACAGCACCGGACCTCATGTACACTTTGAAATCAGATTCAACAATGTAGCAGCAAATCCAAAGAAATATCTTGATTAATAAATGATTATAATGTCTTAAATATGAAAACTCACCTTAGGGGTGAGTTTTTTGATGCAGAAATAGATGCGTTTACTTTATATGTAGCCGATAATTATTTAACTAAGAAGAAAAAGTGTTTTGTAAGAATATTGATGACCACTTCAAGCAAAATAGTATATGTATATGTGGAGTAGTGAGGCAGGACGCCGAACCCAGCATTTAATCTGACAGCCCTACTGGACTGTCAGGAATGATAATGGACTCGATGTCCATTATTATTCGTTGAGCTCAGGACGAGTAAGTAGCTGGCGTAACATATACATATACTATTTTGCAAAAACCAAGTCAGAACAAAACACTTTTTCTGACCGACTTGCACTAATAATACTTGCTTTTATTTACATCAACACTTTTATTTGATAGAATAATAGACATAGATAATTAATTAAATCGTAATTATGAAGGGAATATGTGAGAGGAGAGTTAACATGTCAAAAATACTTGTCGTAGACGACGAAAAAGCAATTGTTGATATTCTGAAATTTAATCTTCAAAGAGAGGGTTACAGTGTTATAACTGCATGTGATGGTGAAGAGGGATTACAGATATTTGAAAAAGAGAAACCAGACCTGGTTTTACTTGATATCATGATGCCTAAGGTGGATGGACTTCAAGTATGTAAGATGATAAGAAATAAATACGATACACCAATAATAATGTTGACAGCCAGAGCAGAAGAAGTAGACAAAGTTCTAGGACTTGAACTTGGGGCTGATGATTTTGTTACCAAACCATTTAGTGTAAGAGAACTAATGGCAAGAGTAAAAGCTAATCTAAGAAGAACTGTATTAGATAGTAAAGATACAAAAGATGTACATATAATGGCTTTTGATAATATGAGTATCAATACTGATCGCTATGAAGTTAAGATAGATGATGAAGCGATAGCTTTGACAGTAAGAGAATATGAATTACTAAAATTCTTAGCAACCAGAAAAGATCAAATATTCACGAGAGAACAACTCCTAGAAAAAGTATGGGGATATGAATATTATGGTGACGTAAGAACTGTAGATGTAACCATAAGAAGACTAAGAGAAAAAATAGAAGACGTACCTAGTAAACCAAAATTCATTTTGACAAAAAGAGGAATTGGGTACTATTTTAAAGGTTAATCTAGGGATTTAGGTGAGATGAGAATGAAAAGCTTAAAATGGAGAATGGTTACTATATATGTACTTCTTGTACTTATCGTAATGATAGCTTGTGGAACCATGATTGTTACACAAATTAGTAGTAATGCATATAGAGAGATAGAGAATAGCCTTAAAAAATCTATTTCAACAAGTATGGAAGCTATAGGTGAGAGCAGTACCAAAGAGGAAGCCATCACCAAATGGGAAAATGCTATCAAAGAATATAGAGACAGCGAAAGAAAATTATTTTTGCTTGATACCGATGGAAAAGTAATATATGCAGATAAAATAGTCCGAGAGACATATCTGACGCCTATGGTCATGGCAGCTATTGATGATAAGACCATGAAAGAATTTGATAAAGTATATGAGAAGAACAAAGATGATGACAAAGAATATCTAGGTTATGCAAGACCAATAAAAGTTAACGATGAAGTAGTAGCTGTTATCTATATGTTAGCACCTTCATGGCAGGTTAAAGTAAATTTATATAGTACAATCAAAATAATTATTTTAGCCATTTTCTTTGCCATAATCTTGTCCATTGCATTTGGATTCATGTTTTCCAATTTCTTGACAAAACCTATTATTGCTTTGTCCAACAAAGCTAGGGATATGTCAGAAGGAGAGTTAGATAATCCTATGGAAGTTCTATCTGATGATGAAATAGGAGAGCTAACCAAGAATTTTAATATTATGGCAAAAGAACTTAATCATAATATAACTGAGATATCCAGTGAAAAGAATAAACTAGAAACAGTTTTTGCTCATATGACAGACGGTATCCTGGTGTTTGATACTGATGGGCTACTGATACATAGTAATCCTGCAACTAGAAAGCTTATAGGATTAACAAACAAGAATACATTCTTAGAAATATTTGGAGATTATCTGGATACAACCTATGATAGACTTCTAACGCACATAAAGGGGGGAATAAGGCAGCATATCATAAGAATAAAGGAAAAGTATGTCAATCTGTGTTTTGCGCCTTATTTGGACCAGAATGAGAATATTATGGGTAGTATATGTGTTATCCAAGATATAACAAAACATAAGAAGCTGGAAGAAATGCAAAAAGAATTCGTGGCAAATGTTTCCCATGAGTTAAGGACTCCTCTTACAACTATTAAAAGCTATGCCGAAACATTAATCAATGGGGCATTAGATGATAGAGAGATAACAGTGGACTTTCTTAATGTAATTAATCATGAAAGTGATAGAATGACAGCTCTGGTACAAGACTTGTTAGAACTTTCAAGACTTGATAATAAGCAGACAAAATTCAGGATGCAGTCTATTAACCTATCACATATAGTAGAAGGAAGTATCAATAAATTCCAGATTCATGCTAAGAAGAAACATCAAACAATGGTCTATAATTCAACTGAAAGTGATTATAAGATTATTGGTGATGCCAATAGGATAGAACAGGTTATTAAGAATATCATATCAAATGCAGTAAAATATAGTAATGAAGGAGATTCTATAACAATAAATGTATTTGAAGAAAGTGATTACGTAGTAGTAATGATAGAAGATACAGGAATGGGTATTCCAAATGAAGATTTGACTAGGATATTTGACAGGTTCTATCGTGTTGATAAAGCTCGTTCTAGAGCTATGGGAGGAACTGGACTTGGACTTGCTATAGCAAAAGAGATTATGGATTATCATGGTGGACATATTAATGTTACCAGTGAAATCGGGGTTGGAACTTGCTTTTATCTATACTTTCCTTATGAAGGTTAGATGATTTTTAGAATATTGTTATGTAATAGTTAACTCATTGTAATAAAATTGTAATATTTATCTAGTATAATTGTATTAGATAATAGTTGGAATATAGTTCCTTGTGAGTATTCCTCTTATATTATCTATTATTAATTAGAGAAATGACCAATTATCTTTAATAATATAGGTTAATTAGAGATATAATTAATATAAGAAGAAATATTTTTGATGAAAGAGGTAAGCATATGTGTATGAAAACAATTAGAATAATTATAATAAGTGCATTTTTAGTTTTATGTATGCCCATAATTGCATGTGCAGCCCCAGATTTTAATGGAGAGAATACTCAAGAAACTGAAAAGTTAAGTTTCTTTGAAGAATTTCAATTAGATGAAGCTGAATTTATTTACAATGAAACTGAAGATAATATGGATAGTCATCCAATGACTGATTTATATATAGACCTTAATAAAGAAATTACCAATACTGACAAAGAAGATTCAGATGTAGTTAAGAAAGAGATAAATTCCTTTTCATATCTTAAGTTAAATAAGGGCTTTGATGTTAAGGACAGCCATGGAAATGCTTTAAAGTTAGATAGTAATTTCATTAATGTAGCACCAACATTTTCATCTACCAAAAAGATTTCTGGTAATGGTGAAGAAGGTGTAACTGTTGGTATCATGGTTTATGATAGTTGGACAGAAGAAGGAAAACTCAATATAACATATCAATCTGAATATCAGACAATAGGTCTTTCTAAGATATTTGATGAAACAATTGAACTTAATACTATAGGAATTAATTATATCTGTATTGCAGTTATGAAAGATGAGGATACAGAATATAGAGTTTATGTTCTTAATAGAAAAGAAGAAGAAACAAGAGAAAAACTTGAAAACATAGAAATTGAGTTTAAGGTTAATGATGATACGGAACAAGATTCTGATGAAAAAGTGGAAGAAGAATCTGTTGAAGATAGCGCATTTGATTTATTCAAGAATTTCAGTAGTGATTTAACTAATTAATAGGATTAAAGGATTATAGAAAAAAGTAATGGTGTGATTTCCATGAAAAATAATATGTTTAAAACAGTGATCTTAATAGCATTAATAGTGCTTAGTTTATATCAGACAACAAGGTTATGGTTTGATGATTTGTCGGACCTTAACCTTTTTTATGATATAATAAATTATAATACTCCTACAGAAGAAAGTAAAAAAGATAATGGATATTACTTTATTAAGCCTGATATAATGGCTTTATATTCACCTGAAGAAGAATATTCCCTTATTAAAAAAACCAATAAAAAATTCCAAGAACTGTTTAGTAATTCAATAAACTTCTTAAAAGTAATAGTAGCTTATGGAGAAATCGTAGAAGATGATATTCCTACGGATATCTTATGGAATAAAAGTAATCTGCTGTTAAAGTATCCATTCCTCATAAAATCTAATTTGTTGGTTAAAGACCTTAATATAAAGAATCTGGATTTTGAAAGTAATATTAATAATTTTAATGAGATTATTATTGTACCAACAGATGATTTGAATGAATATGTTTTCGTATATTTTATTAACGATAAATATTATAATGATATTCAGGCACTTAGAATAAAAAGAAAAGATATTGAAGTTGCTAATAATAGTCTTTCTCAATCAATGAAAGATATTGAAAAGAATCAAGTACTTCCTAGTTTTATGTCAACCAGAAATATGGGGCTAGATTTATTTACTAATAATGTATTACTGCCAGAAAAGGGTTCTCTATATACAGATGTAGTATATTTTAAAAAACCTTTCTATATTGAAGATAAGTTGGATAGTAATCTATTAGAAGACTATGTTAATGGCTTTTTCATGAACAATATTAAATGGAAATTAGCTAATGATGAAGATCCTGAGAAATTTACATATACAGATGAAAGTGTTTTTGTGTATTACGATACAAAAGGTGTAGTTGAATATATCAATAATGATATTCAAAACAGAAAAGATCTAACTATAATAGATTCCTACTACATAGCTGAAAAGTTTATAAATAAAAAAGACAAGATCATAAATAAACAAGAATATTCATTAACCAGTTATATCGTTTCAGGTAACGAAACTAAGTTTTATTTTTCCTATAAATATAATGATATTAATGTAAATGTTCCAAAAGATTATCTGGAAACACTTAATATGAATTATCCTATGGAGATAACTGTATTGGATGGACAAGTTATTAATTATAAGAGAATAATACTAGACTTGGATCTAGATGATTTTATAAAACCACCTGAAAAGTTCAGTGTAGATTATATTAGTGTTATAAATGGTATGTTGGAGAAGTACCCCCAAGAGCAAGGAAAGAAAATAAACAATATGTTTCTTGGTTATAAAATTAATTATTTGGAAGAAAACATGAAACTTAATTGGACAGTAATTACTGATAATATTATTTTTAACAATAGTGCAAGAACTGTTGACCAAGAGTAGTTATAAAAATCTTATACTATTTAGTAAGAAGTAGGTGTTGATATGAATTTTGGCAGGATACTTAATATTTTTATAATATTATTTCTGGTTGCTAACGTTGTGCTCTATGGAATGTATGAATATAAGAGTAAGAAAGATTATTCTATAACTGCTGAGAAAGAGGCACAACTTAGAGAAACATTAGGTGAGAATGATATTTACATATATTGTTTATTACCTGATTTTCGACCAAGGAAAAGAATAGAAGTAAAATTTCGGAATATAGATGAAGATAAAATAAGAAAACAATTATTTGGTAATGTAACTGTTACATATAAAAATCTAGATCATCGATATACCAAAGAAAATGAAGACCTCATTATATATCAAGGAACCAAGAAAGGTACTGTCTTTTATACTAACAGTTATGATAATCATTTAGCCGAGAATTTTGACAATTCTACAATAGAAAAGTATAGTAAGGATTTGATGAAAAAACTAACTATTGAAGGCAATATGAACTTGACCAGCTATCAGCCTGATGACAATTACAGTTATTACCAAATAGAGTATAATGACAGCTATAGAGATGAAACTATTTTCAGTAATACTGCAGGAATCATTTTTTATGAGAGCGGTAAAGTAATGGCAAGGGTAAAGAATCGTTATGAACCTATTAGATTTGTTGGTGATAGTGAAAGAATCTATCCCATAGATGAAGTTTTATATAAATTTATGCATAATATCAGGCAAAAGGATAATAATGAACTTATAAAAATAATGGGAATAGATATTGGTTATTATGTTGAAGAAGAAGATATTGCTGATGCAAACACTATCATGAAAGCAGAACCATGGTATAGAATAAGGCTTGGTAATAATGAAGTCCATTATATTAATGCGTATACCAATAAAGATACATTCTACACGAAGGGTATATTTGACCTAGAAGACGAAGAAAACTAGAGGTATCAAATTACTACTTTTACAAAATTAGTAAAGTGTGCTATAATTTATTTTGGTAAAAATAAAAATACGCAGATTAGACTAGATGGAATGAATTGTTGGTTCTATAACAATTATTTAATTCAACTTATATAGTAAGATAAATAATATTTTACCGCCCATTAGTGGGAAAGTTTACTTAAGAGAGGTGTAAAAGTGGAACAACTAGTGATAAAGGGCAATACGAGGTTAACTGGGGAAGTTTTTATTAGTGGTGCAAAGAATGCGGCTCTTGCAATATTACCAGCTGCGATTCTAGCAAATGATGTTTGTATAATTGAAAATGTACCATGTGTTAAAGACATTAAAGTTCTATTGCAGTCCATGGAACAACTAGGTGTACTAGTAGAATATATAGATGAGCATAAAATAAAAGTAGATACTAGAAATATTCACAATCTAAAAGTTGATTATGATTATATTAAGAAGATAAGAGCATCTTATTATTTATTAGGAGCTCTACTAGGTAAATATAGAGAAGCAGAAGTAGCACTACCAGGTGGATGTAATATTGGTAGTAGACCAATTGATCAGCATATCAAAGGTTTTGAAGCATTAGGAGCAAAAGTTGAGGTTAAGCATGGTATAATCGAAGCTTCAGCAGATGATTTAATAGGTACTAACATTTTCTTGGATATGAGTAGTGTTGGTGCTACAATAAATATAATGCTTGCAGCTGTTCTTGCAGAAGGAACAACTGTAATTGAGAATGCAGCAAAAGAGCCACACATTGTAGATGTAGCTAACTTTTTAAACAGTATGGGTGCTAAGATAAAAGGTGCTGGTACAGATGTGATTAAGATAGCTGGAGTAGATGAACTACATGGAACAGAATATATGATTATTCCAGATCAAATAGAAGCTGGAACATATATGATTGCGGGGGCTATAACTGGTGGAGATGTAACTGTAACTAATATAATACCTAAGCATATGGAAGCTATTTCAGCCAAGCTTATTGAAATGGGTGCAGTTATTGAAGAATATGATGAAGCTATACGTGTTACAGCTAATGAGCCATTAAAAAATATACATGTAAAAACACTGCCTTATCCAGGTTTTCCAACTGATATGCAGCCTCAAATGACTGCACTATTATCAAAGACATCTGGTACAAGTATTATGACAGAAAGTATATTTGAAAGTAGATTCTCCTACACTGACGAATTGAACAGAATGGGAGCTAATATAAAAGTAGAAGGAAATACTGCCGTTGTTGAAGGGGTCAAGCAATTGACTGGAGCAGAAGTTGCAGCACCTGATCTTCGTGCAGGAGCAGGACTTATCTTAGCCGCATTAGCAGCTAAAGGTGAAACAGTAATAACCAATGTTGAATATATTGATAGAGGTTATGAACATGTGGAACAGAAGTTAACCAACCTTGGTGCAGATATTTTTAGAGTAGCTGAGAAAACTGACAAATCAATGTTCAAGGTGGTATAGCAACTACTAAAATAATAATAAAAAAATGGACTTTTAATAAGTCCTTTTTTAAATTGTTTAAATAAATAATAATAAAACTTTATGAATGGATGATAGGATGAAAATAACTATAATTACTGTTGGAAAACTAAAAGAAAAATATCTTAAAATGGCAGTTGATGAATACAGTAAAAGATTAAGCAAATACTGTAAGTTAGAGATTATAGAAGTCATGGACGAAAAGACCCCAGATAAAATGTCTATTACCCAGGAAATATTAATAAAACAAAAAGAAGGACAAAAAATATTAAAGAATGTAAAAGATAGCTCTTATGTAATAGCTTTAGAGATTGAGGGGAAAATGTTAACCTCTGAGAAGATGGCAAAGAAAATAGGTAATCTAGGCTTAGAAGGAAAGAGTCATATTACATTTATTATCGGTGGTTCCATAGGTCTCTGGGAAAAGGTCTTAGATAGAGCTGATTATAGATTAAGTTTCTCTACAATGACTTTTCCACATCAATTGATGAGAGTTATATTGCTTGAGCAGATATATAGAAGTTTTAGAATCAATACTGGTGAACCATATCATAAATAACTTAAATTTTTTTGAAGTAACCCCCTTAACTAATGAATAGTTAAAGGGGCTTTTAAAAGTCTAGGTAGATTATCAGTCAATTCTTACTTTTGGTGTGAGTAATGAAAATATCAGCATAATAAGGCTTAACACAATAAGTGGTATATTACCTACTGCTCCTGGCGCTGTCCCAACTGTGGTAATGGGTTTAAACGCGGGAATATAAGTGGCGCGTACGAGATATTCAACAAACATAAGCAGATACATTAGTGGTATCAACGAACGATATCTTAAAGATGTAATTAGATATAGTATGCCAATAATTAATTGTGAAAGACCCCACAAGCTAAAAATACCTATTACAGTAGCTGCACCAGCTTTAGTAAAGGTGTCCAGAGGAATCGTAGCAATAGACTGTGCACCTCCATCTGCTGCAAACAAATGATGCTGACTTCGCCATAATGTCAAGGCTGTTAAGGCGTAAAAGAAATATTTCGCAAACTTGTAGCCAGTATAGTTATTATTGATGTTTCTTGGTAAAAGTTTATTCATTAATTTTTTCAAAATTGACATCCTTTCTTCAATAAAAAGTTATAAAATAATCTGAATCACGAAAGTTGAGTTTAGTAATGTAGATAAAATAATTTATTAAATGTTGCGTTGTAACTTTTGTGGTTATATTATATAATGTTGTAGAGCGATTTTCAATAGAAAGACATTATCTTATACACATGAAGGTGATATGTAACATGAAAAGAGAAAAACAGATTAAAGAATCAAAAGACATGATAAAAAATGCATTGTTTAGGTTATTGGAAGTTAAAGACCTAAAAGAAATTACTATGTCTGAAATTGCTGAAGAGGCTGGTTTGGTACGTATGACATTGTATCGGCATTTCAAGGAAAAGGAACAAATTATACTATATTGTTTTGAAACTTATTTGCAACAGGCTCTTATAGAGATTGGTAATCAAAAAGATCCAAGTGTTAATGATCTTCTAAGATTTCGCTTCAAGGTACTAAAAGAATCCCCATATACAAATCTGTTAATGAAATGCAATCAATTAGATAAGCTTTCTCAAAGAATCGGTAAGAAATTTTCAGATAATTTTAGAGATATAATGCCAAGTATAGATGATATATATGTAAAAGATTTTATTGGAGGAGGTATTGATGCCATAACAATACGATGGGTTGAAGGTGGCATGGAAGAGTCCTATGTAGTTATGGCAGACAAAGTAACTATGATACTACAATTATTATCTGATTAATATAATGGAGATAATAATGGTTAAAAACTATCTAGAATTAAGTAAAACAGAAAAAGTAATACATTAGCATATGCTATGTATAAGAGAAGAGGTTTTAAACAAAATAAATTGATTAGTGATTGGTTTGAATTAAAATAATAAGTACACGGAAGAAAGGATATTCTATATGAATAAATACGTAATACTTGCAAATCCAGGGCATAATCGTATTTATTTCGATTCAGCACTTAAAATTGCTGTTTCAGAGATTAAAGCGATTGCTGGAGCATATAATATGAAGATCAATAATATTGAAGAAGCAGACCTAGGGCTTCCAGCTTCAATAAGTTTTGCTACAGATAGAGAATTGACTGAGGAAGATTTTAGAGTTTTAGGATTTTCTTCTATTTATTACACTTTATTTGAACAAGTGGATGGTGGACTTTTAAGACCTATAAATGTTCCTGATTTCCATACTTTCCCTGAGAGTATGGTTCAGATTTTAAAATATAATGGAAAAACAAACGAACAATTTACAAGACTTATGGTTAATCTAGCTATTAGTTCATGTAATACAAACAGTAAAAGGATTACTTTGTTTGATCCTATGTGTGGTAAAGGGACCACTTTATATGAAGGACTCATCAGAGGTTATGATGTTAAAGGAATAGAGATAAATGGACAGTGGACGAAGGAAATTGAAACATATCTTGTCAGGTTCTTGAAAGAAGGAAGATATAAGCATAAGGTTATTAAGTCGAAGCAGTCAGATTCAAAAGGTAAAAAAATTGCAGATGTATTTACTCTTACATCAGCCGCTAATAAAGCAGATTATACTAATGGAAACACTCAAATGCTCCAATTATTTAATTCTGACACAACATTAGCTAATCTTCTTATAAAGAAAAAATCCTGTGATATTATCGTATCTGATTTACCTTATGGAGTTCAGCATGGAAGTAAAAACAATAAAGGTTCTAATATGTCAAGAAGCCCGCTAGAGCTTATTAAGACAGCTATACCTGCTTGGAATCATGCCTTGAAGACAAAAGGAAGTATGGTTTTATCTTATAATGAGTTTACAATGAAATATAGAGATATTTCAGAAGTATTACAGGAGAATGGATTTAAAGTGCTGGATGAATCACCTTATGATGATTACTTACATAGAGTTAATCAATCAATTAACAGAAACTTGATAGTTGCTGTCAAGGTATAATAAAATATATGAAGTTAGGATGAATCAGGTGAAAGAAACTACTATAAGACTAAAAAAGAATTTTATAAATAAGATAACTAAAGGATATCCACTAATTGAGAAAAATGCTGTAATTGATACTAATAAGCTCACTCATGAAGGAATGGTAATTAAACTTGTTGACAACAACAATAAGTTCATTGCAAAAGGATATTATGGTAAGCAGAATAAAGGCAATGGCTGGATATTAACGTATGATGAGCAAACCAAGATAGACTATGATTTCTTTAGAGATAGATTAAATAAGGCAATTAATCTAAGGAAGGAATTTTATAATAATCAGGATACAACAGCTTTTCGTATTTTCAATGGTGAAGGAGATAATATTGGTGGATTGACCATAGATTACTTTGATGGTTATTATTTAATCAATTGGTATAGTGAAGGAATCTACATGTTTAGAGAATACATCATCAAGGCGTTATCTGAGCTAACTGATTATAAAGGTATATATCAGAAAAAGAGATTTAATGATGGTGGTAAATATATAGATGATGATGATTTTGTGATTGGTGAAAGAGGTAATTTTCCTATTATTGTTAAAGAAAATGGAGTGAAATTTGCTGTATATCTTAATGAAGGGGCAATGGTAGGGTTCTTTATTGATCAGAGAGATGTTAGGAATATCATAAAAGAAAAATATGCAAAGAATAAAAATGTACTTAATACTTTTTCTTATACAGGTGCTTTTTCTGTTTTTGCTGCAAAAGGCGGAGCCAAGAAAACTACCAGTGTAGATTTAGCTAATAGAAGCAGAAAAAAAACTGTTGAGCAATTTGAGATTAATAACATAAATGCTGATGAGCAGGATATAATAGTAGAAGATGTTTTTAAATATTTTAAATATGCAGTTAAAAAACAGTTACTGTTCGATTTAGTTATTCTGGACCCACCTAGTTTTGCCAAATCTAAAAAGCATACCTTCAGTGCTTCAAAAGATTATACAAATTTATTAAAAGAAGCTATCTTAATAACTGAAAAAAGTGGTATAATAATAGCATCTACTAATTGTAGTTCTTTCGATATGAAAAGATTTAAAGAATTTGTAGATAAAGCATTCCATGAAACAAATACGCAATACAATATTGTAGAAGAATTTTATTTACCAACTGATTTTAAGATTAATACTAAATATAAAGAGAGTAACTATCTAAAAGTATTATTTATAAAAAAATCATAATATAATCTATAGAAACTAGGTAGCAGAATTATGATAATGGTAAGGGAGGATATAGTTTGAATACAAAAAATAAGAAGACAATAAATAATTATCTTAGTATCTATAATGAAATAAAATCTGAATTAGACAAAGATATATCTAATGAAACAATAAAAATAGTAGCTTTATTATATTCTATATCCAATAGACCTTTTCAATTAGAATTATTTGATGAAATGAGCGAGATGATTAAGAGCAAAGTTGGCTTTTCACCTCTTAGCGGTGAGTTAAGGTTCATAATTGCTACAATATTAATAATTAAATATGATTATCCATTTACTAAGATAAGCTTTTTATTAGATAATATCCAGCTGGTTAATGAATTTGATTTGTATTCCAAATATAGTTTGTTCATTGCATTCATTTTATTGGACGAGGATGATGTCAAGAAGCGTTTGGAGGCTTCAAGAGATATATTTTATGATATGCAGGACCATCATTCCTTCATTACTGGAGAAGAAGATTACACTTTCTCTGTACTTTTATCTGAAGCAGGAAAAGATACAGCAAAATTGATGGAAGAGATAGATTATTATTATAAGAATTTAGCTAAAGACTGTTTTAGAAGAGGTAACAATCTGCAATTACTATCTCATGTTCTTGCATTGGTTGTAACAGAAGACAAAAGGGATATAGTTATTGATAACTGTATTACTATCTATAAATCAATGAAACAAAAAGGAATGAAAATAAAAGGAGTCATTTTTGCACTTATAGGTTTGATGAGTGCTGTAGTCCTAGAAGATATTGAATTAGAGGTTATAGAAATAAACGAAGTATACCACCTATTGAATAGCACTAAGTACTTTAAGAAGAATAAAAATTTTAATTTGGTAGTATCAATTTTCACAGTCCTTGACCTGAAAGACAATAATAATCATACTCTATATTATATTGGTGATGACAAATTTCAGACCAATCTTCAGTATTCTTTATTGGTGGCTATTTTATCAAAAATTATTTCTACAGATTAATAGACTAGATTCAATAGTTTTTTTACCCTATAAATATCAATTATACAGTATTAATTATCTACCGAAAAATAATAAAATTTCCTTGATTTTTTCCTTCATATAATGTACAATTTTTGTGAAATAATAATTAAAATAACATATTTGATTTCATTTAAATTGCATATTACACACTATTGACCATGTAACGGATTTGATTTTGCAAAATTATAATGTATTTAACAAGTGGCTGAGTATAAATTTTTTGAAAGTTTGTATTGTAGCTGCTTATTTATGGACAAATTTATACTTGTGTTTATAATTTTCTTTAGTTGAAATATATTTTGATATAGTATATATTAGTATAAGTAAAAAATGACATAATTTATTTGATAATTAGAAAAATATAAATGAGATCCTAATTAAATGATTGATATATATTTCTTAAAAAGAAGGAGTAATTATGGAAAGAACTGTTTTAGTTATTGAAGACGAAATTATTATGAGAGATTTGATATCTGTTGCTTTCAGAGATAATGGATTTCAAGTATTACAAGCTGCTGATGGACAGGAGGCGCTAGAGATATTTGAAGAAAATTCTGTTGATCTGGTATTGCTTGATATTGTAATGCCCAAATTAGATGGTTGGTCGGTGTGTAGACGAATAAGGTCAAAATCTGATGTTGTAATTATAATGCTAACATCAAGAGACGATGATGAAGACCAATTATTAGGTTTTGAATTAGGGGTAGATGAGTATGTCATAAAACCCATCAATATTCAAGTTTTATTGGCTAGAAGTAAAAGATTATTGGATAGAGTTGCCAATAATGATGATAGATTAAAGAATATTATTGATAAATCAGGTATTACAATTGATAAAGCTGCATATTCTGTATTGTTGGATAATGAAAAGATAGAATTTGCCCCGAAGGAATATGAACTATTGGTATTTCTTATAGAAAATGAAGGAAGAGTACTTACGAGAGAAAAGATACTTGATACTATTTGGGGTTATGATTATTTTGGAGATTATAGAGTTGTAGATACTCATATCAAAAAAATCCGGAAAAAATTGAAATCAAAAGCGAAATACATACATACAGTTGTAAGGGTCGGATATAAATTCGATACTAATTAAGCCTAATTATATATAATACATAAAAATTCTTGTATAACAACTAAATATGTGAGATACTTTAATTAGTATGACTAAATAGGTTTAATTTGTAAAAAATATAATTAGTACTAACTTATTGGTTGTTATTATAATATGAAAGGATTGTATTAGATTAGATGAAGATTAAATTGGACCACGGTTATATGAAAAAGATCAAATACATAACGTTAGGTTTTGTAATCATTTATATCATTTATTTGGTCATGACTAATATTGGTGATGTGATAAATGGTGTTTCTGATGCATTTTCGTTTATTGTTAAGATACTTTCACCGTTTTTATGGGGATTGGTTATTGCTTATCTGCTGAATCCTATTGTAAGATATTTTGAAAAAATCATAAGTAAAATAAAAATAAACAAAAAATGGGAAAGAACTCATAGAAAACAAAAGAAAGCTATTGTAAGAGGTATAAGTCTTGTACTTACTCTTGTTTCTATAATCACTATACTAACGTTACTTGTTAATAGTGTTTTTGTTATGATAAATGGTAGTTTTAGAGATTTTAAGATTACTGAATTGATTAAAGAGATAACAGATACTTTTGAAAACTATTCCAAAGAATTAGGAGGAATAGAAGAATCCCTTAATAAAATGGGTATAGCTGCTAATATTACACAATTCTTAAAGGAATTATCTATAAGCATTATTAACCAAATAAAGGAAATTGCAACTTCTATTACAGCTAGAGTAACTACTATAGGTAGATATATAATTGACATTTCTTTTGGATTCGTATTTGCATTCAATTTTATAATGAACAAAGAATACTTCCATAATTTACTTGAAAATGCCCTTAGATTAACATTAAATGACAAGAGGAAAAACAGCCTAAAAGAAATCTTACATGAAATTAATATTGTATTCCTTAGTTTTATTCGTGGAAAAATCATTGACCTGACTTTATTAAGTTTTGTTACAGTTATTTCACTTATAATAATACAATTTGATTATGCATTTATTGTAGGTACATTCGCAGGATACACTAATATCATACCTTATCTGGGAACTTGGATCGGTATTATACCAGCAGTAATCATTGCATTGGTAAAAGACGGATGGCAGGAAGCTCTTTTTGTGGGAGCATATATCGTAATTATACAACAGGTATATTATGTCTTTGTAAGTCCTAAAATCCAAGGTAAGAGTATTGGTATGCACCCAGTTTTCATATTACTTGCAATGTTCGTATTTGGTAAGTTCTTTGGTTTGTTAGGTGTAATTTTATCTATACCTATGGGTGGAATTGTTAAGATATTCATTAACAGATGGACAAAAAGACGTCAAGACAAGAAAAATATAGTACTGATAGACCTAAAAAAATGACATTTGCATTTATTATAAAATAAAGGTAAAATGTATAAGTTGGGTAAAATAACATTCAACTTATGAAAACTAGGTAGTTATCATTTGCGATTATGTGTCGCTTCATTATTAGACGGAGGTCTTAAGATGTATAATAATTATGTTTTTAATTTATATGGTACTTTGATAGATATTGAAACCAATGAAGAGAAAGATGAGATTTGGGAAAAGTTTGCTATTTATTACGGTTATAATGGTGCTCATTATGAAAAGGAAGAACTTAAGGAAAAGTACCACAGTATAGTTAATAAACTCATTAAGATGAATAGTAAATATGAATGTCCAGATTATGAGATTGAAGATGTATTCTTCAAATTGTACAAGGATAAGGGAATAAAACCAAAGAAAAAAGCAAAACAAGCAGCTAAGACATTTAGATTATTATCAACAGAGTCAATTAGATTATACGATGGTGTTAAAGAGACTCTAGAAAGACTTGCTGCTGAAGATAAAAAAATATATTTATTGTCAAATGCACAGAAAGCATTTGCTAATTCAGAAATCAAATATCTAGGTATAAAAAAATACTTTGATGGTATATGTATATCGTCTGATGTAGGTATACGTAAACCTGATACCAAGTTCTACGAATACTTTTTAGAAAAAGAGCAACTAGAACCAAAAGATACTCTATTTATCGGTAATGATTATATTGACTTGAAAGGTGCCAATGACATGGGTATTGATTCCTTATATATACATTCTAATTTATCTAGTGAACAACCAGAAGATGTGACATCTAAATATAAGATTTTAGATGGTGATATACGTAAAATCTTTGATGTGATATAATAATAATATTACAGGGTAGGTGAGGATAATGAAGAAGCTTGTAAAATCTAGAAGAAATAGAAAAATTAATGGTGTCTGTGGAGGCATAGCGGAATATTTAGATGTGGATCCAACAATTATTAGATTATTATTTACTATTGGAATAATATTTGGTGGAGCTGGATTATGGGCTTACATTATTTGTGTATTCGTTATTCCAGACGAGTGATACCATATAAGCAAAGGGGACTGTAACACAATAAATTTATTGTGAACAGCCCCTTTTACTTTTTACAGGTGGGTTTTTATTCCAAAAGAAGTATCGTATTCTTTAATAGCGAAAGATAATTCTTCAAAATGTTCTTTTTCTTCATTTATGACTTCGTTGTATACTTCATATACATCTCTATATTTATTACTGGTTAGTACATATTCATATAAAATAACTGCTTCTAATTCTCCCTTAATATCGCTTCTTATAGAATTAGGTATGTTAATTCTTGTATCTGATTTCAATGAAAAACAGTTGCTGTAATCAATATTTACATGCCCTTTTGTCTCCTCAAACAGTTTTTGCTGCATAGGATCATATTTTCTAAGTAATTCAGAAAACATAGAAAAGTGACGTATCTCTTCATCCCTAATATGCATCCATAGTTTAACTAAGGATGGACAGGTACTATTATGTATATGATAATTATATTGGTTAATAGCAACAATCTCTGAAATCAATGACTCTCTTATACAATTGGTTAATTTATTGGCTATACCTTGAGGTTGACCTTCTGTTGTATAACTCATATAGTCACCTACTAATACTGTATTCTCTTAATTTTATTCATAGATGGTACAAATTATTCTAGTATTAAATAATTAATTATGATTCTTCTTTTATAATGATCACTGTGGATAGCTTTTTCTTTCTTTAATAATTATTAATGAGTTCCCGATGTATCCAAATCGTCAGAAGATGATTTTTCTGATGAGTAGACGGCGTATACATTGTATGGAATACTATCAAGGGAATGAGTTCTTCCAGCTAAGGTTATACTTCCATTTCCATTTGGGTGTTTGTACTCTAGAAAATAAGTATCTCCACCAACTATTATTTTAGCTGCGGCTATTATAACACTTCTATCGTTCATTATTATGTCCATGTTATCATTTGTAATCTTAGAACCATGAGGTATAAATATAGCTGATGATGGTAATTTAAATGAAAAATGCCATCTCTGAGCTTGCTGATTATAATCATACTCTCTTAGTATATCATCTGGATTTCTATTCATACCATAGGTATTGGAACTTCCTATAAATGTTCTATTTCTGCCAGTTAACAGCATTGATTGAGCATTACCAAAAGTATGATATTTTCCCAATGGTATAGGTAAAGGAATCTCATTTCCTTCTGTATCTACATTGTATGTATTGTCTCTAACAAATTCAGTGATATTTCGTTCTTGGGTATGATAATTTCTTCTTGGTGCTTCTTCTTCCCAATTTAGCGCTATAGGATAATCGTAAACAGGAGCTATATTACCATCTTTCTTAACATTATCAAATATATTGATGGGTTGATATTTATCATCAACATTCATATAAACATCAACAGGTGTTATTTTACCCGTAGTAATATCTAGTCCATAATAATAAGGGGTGATCTTCATTAGAGAGTAATAGTTCCCTATAGTTTGAATATCCATAAATATTGGATAGCCCACTCTTAGAGGTTGTCTTACTAAAGCCTCTATATTATTTTTTGAAGGAGAAAGAGGAAAACTTAAAGGTGATTTTTGTAAAAAATCAAGACAACCGTAAGTGTTGAGATAATTGGTCGTTGGTCCAACAGATTCCCCCCTTATGTCTATACTAGGTCCAAAATAGTTGTTTTGTTGATCTATTGATACTTTTGGAACTACGTTAGGTATATACCACTCTGTTGGAATAACAGATTGTTTGAATATATTAGAGAACCTAAAATCACCTGTATCCTCCATAACTAGATTACCTATTCTACCGATGATATCTATATTGTACATTTTGAAAGCAGAATGTTTAGCATTTCTATTAGGACCTCTTGGTTTATTAGTAGGGTATGAGTTATCTACTGTATTTCCATTATTTGCAATAGCATAAAATCTAGCACCTGCACTGATAGCTTCTTTGTTGGCTAGTGGAAGATAGAAATCATATGTATCTTCGTCTACAACAAGAGGTATTTCATAGCCAGCTGGATATAGTCTATTATTATAAATGACGTTATAATCAAATTTGGCTATTTTTTCTTTTGTCCATTCTGTAGTATTCATATAATCTTTAAAGCCCTTACCTCTTTGGTTAGTAGTTCTTGATAGACCGTGAGAACCATCACCATAGAAATCTCCTCTGTTAGGAAAATATACTTGAAAAGGATAATCAAGGGTTAAGTATTTACTTGCATGTATAATTTGATCATTAGGAAGTTTTATTTCAGAGGCAGGTATTTTAACAATAATTGTTTCATACCAGTCATCAGGTGGCTCAGCAATGGTTTTTGATATCTCTGAGGAGATAGTGATTTTCGGAGTACCTTTTGGAGGGATATATATTTTTTCTGGTTCACCATTACCAGGAATGTATACATCAGGTTCTGTAATTACAACAACACCATGACCACTATTACCTGTCTGATCTCCACCAGAATATTTTGGCATAGTTTGATTACCAGATTTCATCGAACCATTAGATACACCATCAGTATATCCAGAACCACCGCCACCACCAGAATCATCATTATCATTATAACGTGAATAATCATTACCTCCAGCACCGCCGCCATAGTAGCCACCGCCACCGCCACCGCCGCCGGAACTGGAACCACTGTTATTGGAACCGCCATAGCCAAGACCACCGCTATGACCACCATTGCTACCACCGGAACCGCCGCTAGACTGAGTACCTCCATAACCACGAGAACCACATCTGTCTCCGCCAGAACCACCTGAAGAACCACCGCCATATCCACCATAACCGCCGTTAGAGCCGCTATCTCTATCGCCTCGTCCGCCGCCACCGCCAGCGACTATAATACGATTATTTAATGCATTCCCATTTAATCTAATGTCTGAACCACCACCACCTACTTGGCTTGTACGTCCATGACCTGAGCCACCGCCATTCCATCCATTACTACCACCTGGATAGATATATAGTTGTTTATCTTTGGATAGAGTTATCTCTCCGTATGAATAACCCCCTTTACCACCAGAACCGTTTCCGCCTTCAGCTCCCCATACTTCTAACGTATATTTACCGTCAATAGGAACAGTATAAGTTGAATATGAACCATTATAAGTATAGATTTTACGCTCTCCATCATGTATAACAGGTGGTCTGTATTTGGGATTATCTACATAATGCCCTGGTACATAATCAGGATTATTGATTGAGGTTTCTTGGGAGATAGTATAGGATAGAGGTATCCACTCTGCAGAACTACCACCATTCATTGTCAGAGATAAGTCATCAGCAAAAATACAGTCTTTTAGGTTCGTAACGGAATTATGTGAAAGACCATTAACTATGGATACCTTTAATTTTTCAGTATCATTAGGTGTGGTAAAATTAATTGTTTTAGTAATGACAGAGCTATTATTGTGTTTGTCGGATGTCCACTTTCTTAATACATTTCCTAGATAGTCAAGTGCTTCAATTTCAAAATATCCCTCACATCTATGAGCACTTATTTTACCTGTAAAAGTATAATTAGTGTTTTCAATACCTGATGTTATAGTTACATATTTAGCTATTTTATTAGAGTTACCAGGGACGCTTATTTGAAAAGAACTTTTACCAGAAATAATATAAGATGGATGTATTGTTCTAGTAAATAAAATATCCTCGTTATAAGAGGGTTCACCTTTGAAATTTTGTAATGATCCATCGTTAGCTATTTTTTCAGCATCACCATTAACAATAAAATTCTGTTTTGGGTGATTATCTTTCAGTTTGGTTACATATTCTTCTATGTCTTTTTGAAGATTACCTCCCACGATAGATTCAGAAGTACGTTGGTCTGAAGCCTCTGAGGGGAGTACTACTGCATATTGTGCAGAAACAGGGTTGTGAATTACTATGTCATTAATTTTAGTATCTGATCTAGAGTAGGGAGCTGGTAAAACGTATCCACTAGCATTGAAATCATTATCGTAAGTATCAGTATATACCTGAGATTGACCTTTATGACTTAGTATGTTATCATATAAAACCTTTGCGTTACCAGTTAAGTATTCACCATTTTTTTTAGCATCTGGTATATCAAGGTTTTTTTGATATATTAGTAAATCAGATGGTCTTGGAGGTCTGGATATTGTTTTAGCAGGATCATTATCTAAAGCAGTAATTGTTTTATGTTTATCACCATTTCCTTTATATTTAGTCCTAGGATTGAAGAATTCACCGTTGTATGAGCCGATATTAACTTCTTCAGGAAGAATATGGCTGGCTGCTTCTGGGTTATCTTCCCACATTTCTTCAACAGTATTAACAACTTTTTCAAAGTTCTTTTGTGAGACTACAGGTTCTGAGTCTTTATCAAAGTATATGATTGATTGATCACCTGAAGAAGTCTGTAGAATTAAGAAATCAGATATAACAGTGGCGGTATTCTCTGTGTTACGTCGCTCATCAAATTTATTCCATTCAGGTGTTATTTTATCTTTAGCACCTGATTGAGATTTATGATAGTTTTCTATATTCTGATTTTTGTTATTAGTATAAAGGATACCATCTGCCCAATTATTGGCATGTCCACCTTTTGCGGGTGATTTACCACATCCATTATCTCCCATACCATTACATGCATTGGTTCTTACACCTTCATTCCATACTACGTTATCATGCTGTGTTGGTTCTAAAGAGTAGCGAAGTCTTCCAGCTTCTGATGATTCTTCAACAGCTATATTAAAGAAGATATTAGGATCTCCTTGTTTTACAGTCGCAGTTACTTCATCTGTATCAAGAAGTTTGACCATTCCGTCGGCAAATCCTCTTTCAATCTTCCATACATTTACTTGTTCTATTTTTTGAATATCATAGGTTATTTCTTGTGTCCAAGTATCTTCTATCCCAGGAAGCTCATGAGTACAACATGGACCGCATATTACATGTGGAGGATTACTCCATGTAACAGTTATAGTAAAATTACCAGGTCCTGATGGGGTGGCTGTTGCGGATGTAGGGTCAGCTACTTTTTTAGTAGTTTGATTTGGTGGAGTTCCAGATGTTTCTGTATGCCATGCTGAAGATTTTGCATCTGTAGTTTGTGGAAGTGTCTTAGAGGGAGATACAGATGCCCCCCAACTATTGAATTCTCTGATTTTTTTGTCGGAAACGGACTTGTGACTTACTGTTGTGTTATTTATATCCTCAGCAAAAGCTTCTGCTTCTTTTAAAGTAGCTTCATATTCTTTTAAATTAGGTTTAGCTGGGCATACAGCAGTTACATCACCTGAACCGTGTACAGTTACAGCTTTTGCATCATTAGGAATTGAACCTGTCCAAGTTTTGGAATAGTTTCCACCATCATGCATATTAGCTGATTGTTTTCCAACAGGTTTATTTGGAGCTGTATCACCAGCTTTGAATTCACAAGATGTACCTGAATACCAGCTTCTATAGTTTCTTGTTGCCTTTTGGTCTATGTAATATTTAGTTACGATATCGACTATAAATTCTGAACCACCAACAGCAAAGTACAGATCTCTTGTGGTAGGTGTGCCTGCCATTGCTTCAAAGTCTTCATGGTAAATCGAATCTTGTTTTAGTTCAGAAAAAGCTATAGGTTCTGATGTGAATTGTCTATACTCTTCAATTTTTATTTCTGGCACAATAAATATTTTTTTTGCTTTATTGTCTGGTATACCGTTTAACGTAATTAATCCTTGTTCATCATCGGATAATTTTATTTGTATATTAGCGGTATAATCAAATTCATATGTTGTTCCTGTTTCTATTTTAAAATCTGCTAGATTATGATTCCATTCAATGGAACCTCCTTTCAGGAACTTAAGTAATTTATTTTTATCAATAAATTCAAAATTTTTATTGCCTTTATATGGGTAACTTGTATCTAAAGAATAATTTGCTTCAGTGTCTGCTTGGCACGCTACTGCACCAGAAACAGACAAATCAATATTTATTTTTGGGAAGCCCGAACCAGCTTCTATGTTATCAAGTGCTTTCATCCAATCGGATTCTTCATCTCCTGATATTTTTCCTTTAATTGTCACAGTTACATTTTCTCCTAGAATTGTAGGCTTATATCTATCAATGGTAACTTTTTCAGTTGGGTTAGTCATTATTTCAAAGCCACCGGTAGGAGTGACTTCTTTACAAAAAACAACACCCGAAACACCAATAACAAAACCTCTAGCATCACCATAAAAGATTAATGATTCCATAATACCATTTTTAACTGAGGAATCTCTCCAATCAGGATAATTTCTATCTGTCAATAAATATTTATCTCCTGTAACTCCACCAAAACCCCAGGAGAATCCATTATTACGATAAGCATCTCCTCGTAAATCCGTGGTACGTTTACGATTAGGCATTTGATCTAAAGATTTTTGAACTAGATTACTTATTAGTTTGAAGGTATGATCTTTTTTGTAATTAGTACTGTTTAATACTTCAAATGCAGGAGCAGAGGGGTTATAGAAAGAGTTTTCTGGAGTAACTCCAGCAGCATACATAACATAATCGAATGATGGTAAAAAGATTCTTTGACTGGGGTATTTAGTATAATTAGGTGCAGATACTCTAACAACAGTATCTATTGCTATTAGGCTAGGGCATATTTCTTGTCCTTCAAATCGGATGAAACGTTCTATTTCATCATAATATATAGACTGCTGATTAGGTGGTGAAAGGTAATAAAGTGTCATAAGTAAATCAACATGTCCTGCCTCATTAGCCAATTTTTCAGCTAAAGTTATATTTGTTTTATAGGGTTCCACATAATTAGTATAATTTCTAATATTATCATCTATAGCTGTTCCGGTTCCATCCCAGTGTTCTAGAATATAATTCCAAACTTTTGTTGACTTTTCTTCCTTGTTTTCTATTGTATCTCCCAGTTCTTTCCATTTACCGTTTTTTAAAGGTTTTAGATCTTTTTTATCACCAATGCCTTCAATTAATTTTTTGTAAAAAATACCTGATGAAATTTTATTTGACTCTCCTTTTAAAAGTTTTCTATGTTTATAGGGCATATCAGCTTTATTTTCAATGTATTTTAGATCTCCTGAAGAGGCTTGATACCATCCAACTAAAGCTTTGCTAGGTTCTAACCACACACTTTTTTCATAGTCATTAGGATTATATGGAGAGAATATTATTGAATGTTTCATATTAGGCATATGGTTATAATAGTGAGCAATAATATCATTTTCGATATTTTCTTTATTTTCAAGAGATAGATCTAAAGGTTCATCAAATTTCTCTGATATGATACTTACCCTAAAAGAAGGAACGAGACTTATTCCTCCTGGTCCAGGTTTACCACCACAAGGAATAGACCCATTAGTACCAATCGTATCAGTTGCAAAAATTTCAGTTATAAATACTGATTGAAGTAGGATTGTGCAAATAAGTATTATAGTAAAAATTTTACGTTTAATCATTTTATAAACCTCCTTTATCATAATAAAAAAGACGCTTATAATTTTAGCGTCTTAAATGTTAATTTATGAAATTTATTAATTTTGTACACTTACTGTATATTGATTATCATCTCCATATAAAAGTCTTAGACCACCGCCACACATATAACCATAGCCATCTATTTTAGTTATAACAACAAGGTAATTATCAATATTGTGTTCTATAGTAAAGAGTTTATAATCATAAAAAGTCTGTTTGCCAGATAGAACTTTATCAAGATTCTCCTCTGTAGTCATATGACATCTTGCTAGACTAGGTTTTAGTAGAAGAGCTATTAATTGTTCTGTTGGATATTTATTAACATAATCTATTAAATTTGATTGAGTTCTCCAATATTCCTTTAGTTGACAGTATTTATAATCAAACCCAGTACTTTTCATTTTTATGGTATTTCCTTCTATATCGAAGCCAGAAAATAATGCATCCATACCAATTTCAACATAACCTCTCAATACTAGTTTATTAAGTATTTCTTTACCATCAATTCCTAGCCTTGATATAACTATTATGGCTTGTTCTCTGGTAAAAGTGGCTTTAGAATCAAAATGTCCTTTTTTTGTTACATTACCCCATTCATCTTCAATTGCTTTTACATTACCACGGAGATAACGGGCACCATAAGCTCTAGCCACGGCTTCTTTAGCCCATGGTGAAACAGAATCCAAATCATCTAAGTATTTAGGTGCTTCATTTGTATTATTTGAGTCAACAGTTTGAAAGTAATTGACAAACATGATAGCCGCTTGTTCTCTTGTGATAAGACCGTCTGGGTCAAATTTATTATCACCAATACCATTGACCATACCCAGTATATTAGCTACTTTTACATATTTATTATCAGTATCGGTAAATTTTTCTGTTGTTGATATTGCTTCTAAGAACATATCAATAGTTAATGTTGTAGTACCCCATGCTGCTTCTTCAGTCATGCCAGCATAACTTTGGATATATCTATTAAAATCCTTAAAAACAGCATTAACAAATAGTTCGGCAAATTCTTCTCGTGTAATAGGTTTTTGATAATTACTCTGTAATTGGGTTGGTACGTATTCATTTTTAATTGCAGATTCAACTTCTTCTTTTGCCCAAGAAGATGGTTCATCTGATAAAGCGAATATAGGTACATTGATACTAATAATAATTGTAAGAATCATCGTAAATGAGAATAATCTTTTCATTTGTATAACCTCCAATACTTTTATAAAATATATATATATAATAACATATAAAGTTATTATAATAAATATAATTTTCGGTCATATATAGTTAAAAAAATATATTTTAATTATTAGTGTAGATATATAGGTGTTTAGTTATAAGGGGTGATCTTCAAACAATAATCTATTAGTCATAGTGGTTACCATTAACATTGGATCTCAATGCTCATTGGTTGCCTTATTAAAGCCTCTATATTTTTTTGAAGGAGAAGAGGTAAACTTAAAGAAGATTTCTATGGAAATCAAGACAACCATAAGTATTGAGATAATTATTAGTTGGTCCGACAGATTCACCCCTTATATCTATATTTATTATTCTCTACCTAAAAGATTCTTCAAATATACTAGTAATGTCTCTATCATTAAATGGAGGTAGTGATTTTATACTACATGCTTTCATTTTAGACAGATGGGGTAGAGTAATAAGTTTAGTAACGAGAGGGTCCATGTTCAGTTCTTGTAATATAGACATTTCATCAGTTGGTGGATCAATGAGTACTATTTTTCTAGCAATGTTTTCAATAGTTATATTATCTATTGCATTTCCAAGTAATGTATTTCCTCTTGTAGTACAATCTGTAATATAGGTTACCGAAAGTGCATGTTCAGCTAGTGTTTTGATAAGAGAAGTTTGAGATGCCTCTAAAATTATATTTATATATGGATAATAATTAAGCCTTGTTTTAAGTTCTGCAATAACATCCTCTATTTTAGCTGAAGTTGAGAGTAAGTCACCTTCAACACATAAAAATTGTTCTTGGATTCTGTTATTAAGGAAATTTTCAAGGGTTACAGGTTCAATACCATATGACCTGAATTTGTTACTTCCAGTTAGATCAATGAGCAGTGAATTATGTCTTCTGGATAATATACCTGCCCATGTTATAGCTGTAGCTCTTGTACCTACTTCATATGGTCCTATATAAAGCCTTAAAGCATTTTTTAGTATTGTATCAACGATTACCACATCTTCTACATTATTTGCCTCAAGAAGCTTTATGAGCTTGTTTTGATGAAGTATAATGGTTTCATCTAATTCACATAGTTGAAATACCTTGGCTATGACTTCTTGAATGGTTTTTTCTAGAGCAGAAAGGGAGATTCTGTTTTTCTGAAGGTCACTCATTAATTTAGTTGCAAGCTGTGGTGCATTGATAGGGGTAAATATATTTTTTGAAGTTTTATATATCTCATTAATATATGTATTCTCAGAAGGTAATTCATTATCAAAGGATTTTATAATATCATTAACAGTTTCATCCATGGATTGATATACTGTAATTAGACTCTTAGATAGTTCATGCAGCTGAAATTGTAAGTCTAAGCGTTCTTTTATTAGTTTATCAAGTTTCTCTTTGTCTTCTTTATAGTATAATTTAGTATTAGAAGAGAATTTATCAAGTACAGAAGTTATTTCTCTTATACGAGAGTGGATAATTGACTCTGCCGATGTAGTCATGGTTGCTAATATGGACATTACTTTTTCTGTAATCATATTATTCCAAGAAGCTTTATAACCAGAGCGTTTTATTCCCAGTTCTCTAATTTCTTCAAATTTTTGCTCAGAAGTTTTGTTTTCATCTTTAAATATAGTTATAATTTCTTGTTCAACGTTACGGAGCATACTGATAGTTTCAGCAAATTGGTTATTCTCTGTCATTAAATCTCTTACAATGGTATCTTTATCTAATAAATTTTTGAATAGATTCCAATCTGAGAAGCTTGTACATTCTTTAATACGTTCTTCAAGAGTTTTGACTTTATGTAATTTTATAACTTCTACAGGTTCTTTTATAACGTCATCTTCAGGTTCTTGTATAGTTTCATCAGATGGAGTTGGTTCTTCTTTAGGTGTTTCTGGTTCAATTTGTGGTTCTTTTTTTATTTCTTTTTTACTGAGCTTTTTCTTTTTAGGTTTTTCTTCAGGTTCTTCAGTTTTCTTTTTCTTAACTTTAGTAATATCTTCTTTCTTTATTAATGCTTTATTTTCCAAAAGCTCTGTTACAGCTTCTTTGAAATTTTTAAGGTTAATTTTTCTATCTAATCTTTTGGCTATTATATTTTCACTTTCAAGATATTTAGCTTGTTTATCGTTGGTGTATAAATAGATTATGAGAATATCCTCATGTTTTTCTTTTAATGCAGATGTTAAAGCGTTCCTTGTTTGAGTTACAGAAAGGTCTTTTGGACCTAAAACTATGGTATCCATTCCTGTTATTTTGGGACTCAAGTGAATCTGCTCAATAATCTTATCCATCTTTGTTTGAAGTGTTTTATCTACAAATGTTTTTTTGCCAAAACCTGATAATGATGCTACATATATCATATTTTTTTACCTCCTAAGTTACAATCTGTTTTATTAAGGCTATTTCATAAAGTAGTTTAATCAATCAAAAATTAAGTGATTATCTTTTTAGAGTATGTTGTTCATGAATAGAATTTTTCCCATCTGTATTGTTTTGACCGTGTACTTCTTGTGTGTGACAAACTGTACCTTCTAAAGTACTATCTATATAATTAGCAGTGGTTTTCAAGAAATCAAGTAAATCTTCAAGTGATTGTTTGCTTGTCATAATAGATTCCATCAATTTCTCGTTTTCATCACTTTTTATATTGTGCATAAACATGGGGTCAGTGACTTTGTTGATTAGAACACGTATTTTATTTGATGTTTCTTCTGATTTACTTTTAAATTGTATACTTTCAATATAGAGACTTTCTAATAATTCAGGGTCTAATAATTTGGCTTTACCACCCATAGGTATATCTTCCTTTCTATTTGACTTCTGTATTTGGTTCTGGGTTATCAAGTTCAATAGGTATATTATTTCTTATATCTTTAAATTCTTGTTTCAATATTAGAGCGTCATGTTCTACTAATATTACTGAATCTAATAGACGTTTTAGAAATGCTAGTTCGACTTTATCGTATGTAGTTTCTATCTTGTTTCGAAAGCCTTTTGAAGAATCTATGATATCTCCTATAAGTTTGCTGATGGCTTCAAGAGTATTGTAGGCTTCTGTGTTAGTTGATAATAATTTTTCTGGCATATGATCCTCTCCTTATATATTCATATCATCAATTTGAAGAATGTTTCTTAGTTTCTCTTTTTCCATTTCCTTGGAAAATTCATCATCTACTTCTATGAGTTCATCAGTATTACTCTCAAAACCAGGAAGGGTAGTGTTTTCAATTTTTTCTTCAGAAGGGTTATTTATAAGCTCTTCTTGTATAGGTTGTGCTTGAGTATTGATTAGAGTATTTCTTTCTTCATATGGAATACTGGTCATAAAAAATCTTTCCCAAGCCATTTCATATTCTTCTTGGATATATAATGAAAATTCCAATGTCTTACGTAGTTCTGTATGTACCCTGGTAAAAGCCTTTACGTCTGTTGCAGCGGTTATTACATGTATAGCTCCAGTAAGTATTTCAATGTCTTCTGGTAAGCCTTCTACCACCAAACCTAGGAAAGGAGCTAGAATATTAATTGGAGCAGGAGAGTTTTCGTAAAAATAATGGATTGCTGATAAATTATTTTGGGGTTCTATGTTGCTGATGAGTTCATCTAGTGTAAAGCTATCATTTAATATGATAGCTTTGTCATAGACATCTCTATGGATATAGAAAAAATCATCATTTTTAGCTAAAACCAGAGTGTTGATAGTAGTAGGTAAATATCGTTTTTTTGAAGTTACTAGCATTTGATTGCCTCCTTATATATTTTTTGATGTGACTAATCTAAAAAGTAGTTATTTGAATACTTTACTAGGGTCAACAGCTTCACCGTTAATATAAAGCCCTAAGTGTAGATGAGGACCAGTACTTCTACTGCCAGAATTACCGGAACTTGCTATGACTTCATATTGGTTTACTTGTTGTCCTTGGCTTACGATATAATGATTTAGATGTCCGTATATAGTTCTAATTCCCTTACCATGATTGAGGATAATATAATAGCCTAGAGCATCACTATGTCCTGCTTTTTCAACAGTACCATTAAATAGAGCAGTTACTTCTGTTTTTAAAGCAGCTGATAAATCTATTCCATTATGAAACTGTATTTTATCTTTTTCTATAGGATCGGTTCTTGTACCAAATCCAGATGTAACATGGCTGGATTTATTCAAAGGATAATTAAGGTTATTTACATCTCCTAATTCGGGATATGTTATAGCTTTTTCATATGCCTTTTTTTGAGAGTTTAATTTACTCTTGAGTTGTTTAGATTTTTTTTCCATTTCCTGTGCATTTTTATTATCAAAAGATAATAATTCCAGTTGTTGTACTTGTATTTTTCTCTCCTTTAATAGATCTTGTATATGAAGTTGAATTGATTTGTATTCTGAATCTAACTCTAAAAGATACTCCACAGTGTTATTTCTGTTTTCATAAATAGTAGTTTTCAATTCTATTAATTGTTGTTTAAGGGTATTAATCTCAGAATCATATTCACTAAGGATGTTTTCATAATTGGTTGAATAAATATCTATAGCCTTTTCTACCATTTCATCTTTATTGATTTCTGTCTGCACACTATAATACTCTTTAGTTATGTCTTGTAACAATTTTTCTTCCGTTTCTACAGAAACTAGTTTTTCAATTCCATATAGATCCAACAGGGCAGAAGCATTTTCTGCATAGATTGATATAGGGCAGCAGATTATAAATATAATAACTGTAATAATTATTTTTTTCATATTTATGCCTCCTAAGCTATTTGATATGAATTAAAAAAGAGTAAATAGTATATATTTACTCTTTCTAAAATTTTATTATTCAAGATAATATTTTAAATAGCTTTTAGTTAGTTAATGGGTTCCAGAAGTACTTAAATCGTCTGATGAAGATTTTTCTGATGAATAAACAGCATATACACTATAAGGAATAGAATCTAAAGAATGTGTTTTACCAGCTAATGTTATGCTTCCATTGCCTCCATGATGTTTGTATTGTAAGCAGTAAGTATCTCCAATAGCTTTTATATTAGCAGCAGCTATAACAACTGTTGAATCATTCATCATCTGTTTTAAATTGCTGTTGGTTATTTTAGAGCCGTGAGGTACGAATATAGCTGATGATGGAAGCTTAAAGGTAAAATGCCACCTCTGAGCCTGTTGATTGTAGGCATAATCGGAGAGTAGATTACCTGGATTCCTATTCATACCATAAGTGTATGGAGTACCTATGAACGTTCTATTTCGTTCATTAAGCTGCATGAATTGTGCATTTCCGTATGTGTGGTATTTTCCTATAGGCATACCTATAGGTATTTCATTACCTTGTGAGTCAACATTATATGTATTGTCTCTAACAAATTCGGTAATATCTTGCTCTTCTTTAAGATAATTACGTCTAGCAGATTCTTCTTCCCAGTTAAGAGTAATTGGGTAGTCTAATATGGATTGCCCGCCACCAAATATATTAATAGGCTGATATTTTTTATCAACTTCCATATATACATCCAAAGGAGTTAATTCTCCTGTATTTAGATTGAGTCCATAATAATAAGGAATGATCTGCATATAGGAATAATAATTACCGATAGTTTGTATATCCATAAATATTGGATAACCTACTCTTAACGGTTGCCTTTTTAAAGCCTCTATATTATTTATTGAAGGTGATAGAGGAAAACTTAAAGGTGCTTTTTGAAGAAAATCAAGGCACCCGTAAGTATTAAGATAATTGGTAATTGGTGAAGCAGATTCGCCTCTTATATCTACTGAGTTACCTATATAATCGTTTTGTTGGTCTATTTGTACTTTTGGTACTACATTAGGTATATACCAATCAGTAGGAGTTACAGGTTTCTTGAATATATTCGAGAATCTAAAATCACCTGTGTCTTCAATAACAAGATTACCTATACGACCAACAATATCTATGTTATATTGCTTAAGTGCGGAATGTCTGGCATTTTTATTATTATACCTTTTTTTATTAGTTGGTTTAGTATTATCTATACCAGAACCGTTATTGGCAACGGCGTAGAATTTTACACCAGCACTTATGGCTTCTTTATTAGCTAATGGTAAATAAAAGTTATACCATTCTTGATCAATAGGGTATAATGAAATCTCAGAACCAGAAGGGTAGAGGACATCATTATATATTACATTGTAATCAAACTTAGCTATTTTTTCAGAAGTCCATTCAGTTGTATCCATATTGTCTATAAAACCTTTTCCTCTATATTCACTGGTTTCTGCAAGACCTAAAGCTCCATTTCCATAAAAATCGCCTTTATTAGGAAAATGTATTTTAAAAGGATAATCCAGCATTAACATATCTCCTGAAGAAGCATAATTACCATCTGGAAGTTGAACATTTGGATTAGCCGGTATCACTTCAAGTATGGTTTCATACCAGTCATCTGGAGGTTGGGATAAAGTCTTTTCAGTTTTAACAACGGATGTTAGTGTAGGGGACAGGTCAGGTATATATGGCGTTCCTTTTGCAGGCGTGATGACTCTAATTCCTGATGAAGTGGATATTATAACTTTACCGTGTCCAGTATTTCCTGTTGAATTAGATTGATTAGTTCCAGTATTATATGAACCACCGCCAAAGCCGCCGCCACTATCGTTACCGTTGCCACCATAGTAACCGCCACCGCCACCACCACCGTCAGAGCAACCACTTCCACCACCACCGAAACCACCGTGACTAGAATAACCGAAACCGCCGTTAGAGAAGCTGTTACCACCATAGGATAAATGAGCATTACCCATAAAACCACCGCCACCACCACCTTCTTCATTAGAGTGACCGTAATCATATGAACCACCATGAGTCTTGGTTACTGGTGCAACTGAGCAGGAGGCATCTTTTCCTTTATCATAAGGATTATCTCCAGCTCCGCCACCCCCGCCACCGGCAACTACTAGAGGTGTTTGGTCTATACTGGAAACTACATAAGTTCCACCACCACCACCAGCACCTTCGCCATGACGCTCACCTTGTTGCCCTACTAAGATTTCGATTATTTGACTTTTGGTAAGTTGAAAATCGCCTGTCATTATTGCACCTTTACCGCCTTCACGGGCACCAAAACCACCTTGTGCTCCATAAGCTGATATAGTGTATGTATTTGTAGTAGGTACTGTCCACAAATATTTACCACCGTTCATAGTAATAGTTTCATTTGATGTATTTATAGAATTATTTGTATTTGCCCCATAAGAACCAGTAGAAGTCGCGTTAAAAGTCATGTTACGAGTTTCATCAGTTACAACTGCGGGTTCATAGTTAGCATTATTTATTAGGATAGTAGGTTCTCCAACTGCAGGGATGGTAATATATTCTGGTTCTCCGTTTCCAGGCTGATTATAAGCAGGAACTGTAAAATAATTACTGCTAGAACCTGAGTAAGAGAAATTTGATAGAGCATAGTTAGAAACACTACCCCCATTATTTCTTGCTAATCTTTCTGCATCAGCACAAGAATCAGCACTACGTCCTGAGATAGTACCATATCTATAGCTTGCTATTATACTGTTGTTTTTATATAGATTAGTCCCATTCCATGATAAAATATCACCTGTATCTACGTATACGATACCATTTCCATATTGACTGTTAGTGTAATATTTTTCATGGTCTAAATGTTGATAGTAACCACCACCAGCACCATATAAATTAACTCTAACTGTTGCTGGATTTCTAAAAGTATAAGAACCTGAATAAATATTTTGTTGAGGTACGTTGATAGGTGGTACATAATTTGGATTATTTACTATCTTCTCAGGAATATATTCAGGGTTTGCAATAGTATATGGGTTTACATAATCAGGATTGTCCATTTCTCTTTCTTCATAGATTGTATATTTATTTGGTACCCATTCACATGTATCACCATTTTCTTTCGTAATGGAAAGATTATCAGCTATTACATATTCGTTGGTATTATCAGTGTTATTAGAGTTACCATTTATTATATTGACTTTTAATTTTGCAGTATTAGTTGGTGACCGGAAGGAGATATTCATAGTTTTAGTCTGTACATCTGAATAAGAGTCTGAGGACCATATATCCAAAATATTATCATTTGAATCAAGTGCTTCTATTAAAAATTTACCAAAGCAATTATGACATTTCATCATACCTGTAAAACTGTAATTAATGTTAGGTTCACCTAGAGATGTTGTAACATATTTTGCTACTCTATTAGATTTAGCCGGTACTTCAATATAATAAGAACCTTTTCCAGCTATTTTATCATTGCTTTCTATCCTTTTGAATGTTACACCATCTTTATTATTAACTTCACCTATCCAATTAACAATATTTCCATTAGGAGTAGTTTCTTCTGCATTACCATTATAAATAAAATTTTGATAAGGATGTATTTCTTTCAGTTTCGTAACATATTCAGTTATATCTGATTGTAGATTTCCGCCAATGTGATTATCATTGTCAAAAACACGTTGATCCATTGATGAATCTATAGGATATATTATGGCTGATTCAGCGGATACAGGATTATGTATAACTATATCATTTATCTTAGTGAAATTTTCTGAGTCTTGATATTTAGTTTCGTAAGTAAGACCTGATTCTCCATAATCAGGGTTATATTCATCTTTATAATGTGAGCTTTTTCCAGTGCTTAATATGTTTTTGTAGAATACTGAGGATGTACCTGTCATGTATTCACCATTACTTATAGTATCCTTAATGTCTAAACCTGTTTTTACAATACGTAGAGGTTGAGAAGGGCGGGTAGGTCGTATTATCGTATGAGCAGGATCATCATCTAATATGGTCATTGTTTTGTGTTTATCTCCTGTACCATTATATTTGGTCTTTGGTGAAAAGAATTCTCCATTATAAGATCCTACGTTAATTTCATAACCTAACCATTTAGCACATGATTCAGGATTATTAAGCCACATTTCATCAAAGGTGCTGGCTACTTTTTGAAACTGTTGTTGTGATTTTATTATCTCAGATTCTTTATCAAAATATAATAAGGATTGGTCTCCTGAAGATGTTTGCAATATAACAAAATCAGATATTACGGTAGCTTTGTTTTCCATATTTCTTCTGGAATCAAATTTATTATATTCTTCTGTTTGTTTGTCTATATTATCTGCATTTAACGTGTGATAATTTTCCTGAGTTGAATAACTATTATTGCTATAAAGAATACCTTTTGCATAATTTGAACCATGACCATTACCAGATACATATGGGCTAGAACCTCTTCCGTTACATTTATTGGTTCTTGTACCTTCATCCCATACGACTGTATCATGCTGCTGTGGTTCGAGACTGTATCTTATTCTTCCGTCTTTGGAGGATTCTGTTTTTGCTATGTTATAAAATATATTGGGATCTCCCTGAACGATGTCAGCAGTTACTTCATCCGTGCCTAGGAGAGTGATCATACCATTAACCATACTACGATGTATCTTCCATACATTAACATTAGTAATTTTTGCTGTATCATAAGTTAATTCTTGTTTCCATGTATCTTCTACAGCAGGTAATTCGTGAGTATGGCAAGGACCACATAGGATATGAGCAGGGATAGAACCAGTTACTGTTATTGTATAATTACCGGGACCTCCATCATGACCACTTGCTGCAACATAATCTTGACCATCATCACCACCTGTTGGTGGGTCTCCAGAAGGTGGAGTAGGGGCTATATATTCTTGTCCAGGGTCCGCATCACCAGATGGACCATCATTTCTACTATCTGTTGTTATATGTGCATTCCAGTTATTGAAGGTTCTTGTTTCTTTATTACTGGCAGCTGTATGAGATATTTCATAATTATTTATAGTAGATATCCAATCTTGAGCTTGAGATTTGGCGGCTTCGTAATTAGAGTAATCCCATGAGTTACTAACACTTGTGCCATGATCCCAGTAGGAGACCGAACCTGTCCAAGGTAGTGTACCTGTCCATGTTGCTGAAATAGTTAGATCTCCACCATGCACATTAACGCTAGTATCAGAACTGTTTGCACCTGATGGTGAAGGTACAGTATAGCTACCTGCTTGGTCTCCAGTCTGAAATTCGCAAGGAGTTCCAGAAAACTTTGATTTATAGGTTCTATTAACTTTCTGGTCTTTCAAATATTCAGAATGTATCTCAATAATAAATTCACTGCCTCCTGTTGCAAAATACAGGTCTCTTGTGGTTGGAGTACCAGCCATAGCTTCAAAAGTTTCTCCATAAGGATGACCTTGTTTTATTTCAGAAGCAAATGTAGGTATTGTGTTAATTACTGGTGTTGGACCATGGGTTTTAAATGTTTTCTCTGCAGTATTAGTGGGTATTGCATTTAAAGTAATTGATTTTTTCTTGGAACCTAATTGTACTTCAATGGACGATTTGTATTTAAAAGGATATAAAGAGAAAGGTTGAACTGGAAAATCCATAACTTCGTGAATATATTCCAAAGGAACTTTGCCTGTAATAAAATCCATTAAAACATCTTTATCTATATACTGCCAATTATTAGAGTAGGAACAGTTACTTGTCGTAGTCAATGGGTACTTAGAATTTAATATATCAGAGTAAGAACTATCTGATGGGTGCATAACCTCAAGACCTAGTTTGATTTTCGGGTATCCAGCTTCAAATTTATCATAACTCAACTGTTTGCTCCATGCAACCTGTTCTAGATTATTTAGGTTACCTTTTAAGGTTATTTTGATGACATCACCAATTACAGTGGCATTTTCTTCCTCTATGATTTCAGGTGAAGGTGTATCTGTTGTGATGGAATAACCTCCTGTTGGATTTTCATCAGGTGCAAAAGTTTGATATGCAGATACTAATACAAAGCCATAATGGGAATCTTTGAATTTTAGAGCTTCCATAATTCCTGTTATTTCATCCTGAGTTGTTTTCCATTTAGCTGAACCTGAACCGGTATATATTCTACTTGATTTACCAATGACACCAGCCTGACCCCAAGCAAAACCATTTTTTTCAAAAGCAGTACCATGGATATTAGTTATTCTTTTCCAGTTAGGGGCATTAATGATTGATTTATTGACTAAATTTTTAATTATCGTTCTTGTATGATCACTTCCATATTCCCATTCAGATTCAGGAGTATCAAAAGCTGGAGCAGTAGGGGATGTGAGATGATTGGTAGCTGTTACACCTGATACATACATCATATAATCTACAGATGGAACAAATACATATTTTGATGAGTAAGCAGGTACCGATACTCTTACGACAGTGTCTATTGCTACAAGTGGGGGATTTGAAAGAACATCATCCTTTCTAATATATCTTTCTATTTCGTCATATAAAATCCTTTTTCTATCAGGTGGGGATAATACATAAATTGACATAAGTAATTGAAGGTATCCTAGTTCATTTTTTAATTTATTATTATTATCAAGAGCTCCTTCTTGGAAGTGAATAAATGTATTCAGCTTATTATCTATAGATAATGGAGAATCATCTTCGACATTCCAGTCTTTTAGTAGATAATTCCATATTTTGATACAATTTAACTCAGAAGTTTCATCTAATACATCTAACCATTTACCACCTACTAGACTTTCAATTTTATTATCAATAACTATAGTTTTTAATTGATTATAAAATATATCACCTTCAATAATGTAATTTTTATCTATCTTTCTTAGCTTATATTCAATTAGTTTACTATCTACAGGATCAAGTGCTCCAGTGCTGGAATTATACCATTTAAGTAACGCATTATTCTTATCTTTGTAAACATTAGAAGGACAAAATACAATAGAATTGGACATTCTAGGAAAATGATTAATGTAATGGTGTTCTATCTGTTCGTTTATAGGCGTAGGATAATTATCATCATAATTTAATGGTTTTCTCAATTCTTCAGATATTATACCTATTCTAAAGCATGGTGTCCCACATATGCCGCCACCTTTACCAGGTGATCCACCTGCTGGAATAGAACCATTATCGCCAATTGTTCCACCATTATGAGTTGCATATACTCTAGAGGGAATAACTGTTGTTACTAAAGTTAATATAATAAAAAATGTTAATATTTTATGTTTCATTTTATGTTTATCTCCTTATAACTAAAAAAGTATAAGAAATTAATCTTATACTTTTTAATATTCTACAACTATTTAATAGATTGACATTTAATTAAAAAACTTTTACCGTTTAAATAATAGTATAAACTAAAACCTGTCCCAGCCCAATATCCATAACCTTCGTTTTTTCTAAATATAGCTAAAAAACTTGCTTCATTATATGTAACATTAAAGGTTGTATAGTCATAAGTAACTTCTTTACCTGATAGTACTCTCTCTATTTTTTCAATAGTATATATATTACGAAGAGAATCAGTTCCTAAAGGAAGTACGCTAAGGACATCAAGTTCTTCAGAATTATATTTATAAATATAGTTTTTTAAAGCATGTATATTTTTCAAATATTTCATTGTTAATGTAGATTTTGAGTTAAAACCAGATCTATTCATTTTAACGGTATTACCATCAATTTCAAAGCCAGACATTAGGTTATCCATTGATATATTTACATAACCTCTTAAGATTAAATGGTCTAATCTATTTGAACCTTTACCAATTCTATAAAGTATAATAATAGCTTGTTCTCTGGTTAGATTACCTTTTGTATCAAAGTAACCTTTATTAATAACTTCACCTGAATCGGTTAAAACTGGTTTTTTAGTTCCTTTTATATAGAATCTACTATATGCACAAATTACAGCTTCTCTTGCCCAACTTGAAGCTTCATCTAAATCAGATAATTGTTCAATTGCATCAGTTCTATTTCCACAACCTAAAGTGTGTAAATAATTCATAAACATCACAGCAGCCTGTTCTCTTGTTATTAGTTCATCAGGATGAAATTTATGATTACCATCACCATTAATTATACCAAGCATATTAGCAACTTTAATATAAGGATTATCTGTATCTGTAAAGTATTCAGTTGTAGTAACCTTGGAAAGAAAGGTTTCTGGAGTTAGTTTCTGAAAATCCCAGCTACTTTTAGTATCAAAGTAACAGCTACTATTTGAAATGTTTTTATCAGTAAAGATTGCAGTAACAAATAACTCAGCAAATTCTTCTCTAGTTATAGGTCTTTGATAATTACTTTGTAAATGTATAGGTACATAGTTACACTTTATCGCATCCATAACATCTTCTTTTGCCCAATCCGAGGGTTCATCTTCTGCTCCATATATCATTATATTAGTACTAAAAATCATACTAATAGTTAATAATAGCGACAATATTTTCTTCATATGTATCAATCTCCTTTGAAGTTTTGTATATTGCTAATAATATATCACACTAAATAGAATTTTACAAATTAAAAGATTTTATAATATAAGAATATAATGCAAAAGTTTTTAGTATTTAGTATATAAAATCATTTCGTTAGCTGTTTATATAATATCATTGATTTTATGAATATAAGAAAATAATCTTGTACTTTTTTGATGTTCTATTAATTATGTGATTGATTTACATTCAACTAAATGACTATCACCATTTAGATAATAGTATATACTGAAACCAGTTCCAGCCCAATATCCATAACCCTCTTTTTTTTCTAATACTGCCAGATAATTAGATTTGTTATATGTAACAGTAAAGATTTCATAATCATAAGTAACTTCTTTACCTGATAGTATTCTATCCATTTTTTCAATAGTATATATATTATGTAGAGAATCTGTTCCCAAAGGAAGTATACTAAGTACATCAAGTTCTTCAGAATTATAATTGTTAATGTATTTTTCTAATCCTTGACTCCTTAAATATTTCATACCTAATGTATATTTGGAGTCAAACCCAGACCTCTTCAATTTGATTGTGTTACCATCAATTTCAAACCCAGGCATTAAATCATCCATGGTTAAACGTAAATAACCTCTTATAAGTAAATTATTCAATAATAACCTGTCACCTATTCTTAAAATTATTGTAATAGCCTGTTCTCTACTTAGATTACTTTTTTGTATCAAAATAACCTTTCTCAATAACTATAGAATTATTTATTACTGGCTTTTTGGTACCTTTCATATAAAATCTACTGTAGGCACATATTACGGCTTCTCTTGCCCAACTTGAAGCCTCATCTAAGTCCGATAATTGTTCAACAGCATCATTTCTATTTGCACCATCTAATGAATGAAATAATTAAGGAACATCACAGCAGCCTGTTCTCTAGTTATAAGTTCATCAGGGTGGAATTTATGATTACCATCACCATTAATTATACCAAGTATATTAGCAACTCTTATATATGGGTTATCAGTATCGGTAAAGTATGCAGTAGTTGTTACTTTGGAAAGAACATTTTCAGGAGTCAACTTTTGAAAATCCCAGCCACTTTTAGTATCAAAGTGACAGCTATCAATTGATTCATTTCTATCAGTAAAAATAGCAGTAACAAATAACTCAGCAAATTCTTCTCTAGTTATAGGTTGTTGATAATTATTTTGTAGATGTTCGGGTACATACCCTCTATTGATAGCATCCATAACATCTTCTTTTGCCCAATCCGAGGGTTCATCTTCTGCTCCATATATCATTATATTAGTACTAAAAATCATACTAATAATTAATAATAGTGACAATATTTTCTTCATATGTATTAATCTCCTTTGAAGTTTTATATATTGCTAATAATATATCACACTAAATAAATTTTACAAATTAAAAACCTTTAATAGTATATTAATACCAAGACAGAGGTTTTTAGTATTTAGTATATAAAATTATTTCGTTAGCTGTATTTATAGAATCTCATTAATCTTGTTTTATAAACATAAGATGATAATCTTTAACGCTTTCAATATTTTTATATTATTTGATTGATTTGCATTCTAATAAATGCCATTTACCATTTGAATAATAATGTATACTAAAACCCGTTCCAGCCCAATATCCATAATGCTCGTTTTTTTCAAATACTGCCAGGTAACCCGATTTATTATATGTAATAGTAAAGATTTCATAATCATAAGTAACTTCTTTTCCAGAGAGTATTCTATCCATTTTTTCAATAGTATATATATTATGAAGAGAGTCAGTTCCCAAAGGAAGTACACTTAGTACATCAAGTTCTTGAGAGGTATATTGATTAATATAGTTTTCTAAACCTCGACTCCTTAAATATTTCATGCCCAATGTATATTTGGAGTCAAAGCCAGATTTTTTCATTTTTACTATATTACCATCAATTTCAAAACCAGACATAAGGTCATCCATAGTTATACGTACATAACCTCGCAGGAGTAAATCGTTCAATATATGTTTTTCGCTAATTCTTAATATTATTGTGATGGCTTGCTCTCTGCTTAGATTACTTTTGGTATCAAAGTATCCCTTTTCCATAACTTCCCATGAATCATCGAAGAATACTGGATTTTTAATGCCCTTTATATAGCATCTACCATAGGCACATATTACAGCTTCTCTAGCCCAGCTAGAGGCTTCATCTAAATCTGACAATTCTTCGACAGCATTCTTTCTATTTCCATTATCTAATGAGTGAAAATAATTCATAAACATAACAGCAGCCTGTTCTCTTGTTATTAATTCATCAGGGTGGAATTTATGGTTACCATCACCGTTAATTATACCAAGTATGTTAGCAACTCTTATATAAGGATTATCTGTATCTGTAAAATATTCAGTTGTAGTTACTTTGGAAAGAAAGTTTTCAGGAGTTAGTTTCTGAAAATCCCAGCCGCTTTTAGTATCAAAGTGAGCACTATCAATTGCATCTTGTCTAGCTGTAAAAATAGCAGTAACCATTATTTCGGCAAATTCTTCTCTAGTAATAGGCTGTTGATAATTATTCTGTAGATGTTCTGGTATATATCCTAAATCTATTGTTTTCATAACATCTTCTTTTGCCCAATCCGAGGGTTCATCTTCTGCTCCGTATATCATTATATTAGTACTAAAAATCATACTAATAGTTAATAATAGCGACAATATTTTCTTCATATGTATCAATCTCCTTTGAAGTTTTATGTATTGCTAATAATATATCACGCTAAATAGAATATTACAAATTAGAACTCTCATTCCATATACTTTATATCGCAATAATAACCTGCCCTAGCAGCTTCTTTTATAGTAGGGTACAGGTTTTCAGCATTAACAGAACTAGGTAATTTATCTGCATAGCAGTAATACTTTATTCCATCTCTTGTATAAGCTGCAACCATTCTAGCTTTTTGTATCTTAGAACCTGCGACACTAAAGGCGGAGATTGGTCTAGAAGTAGCTAAATCTACGTTTTGTACAAGAGCTAATACGGAAGGACCTTCAATACAATTAACACCGGTATAAGTAGTCAAATCTCTTGGAATGTAGAATGTATTAGCCCAGCGGGTATTTGTTTCATTCAATTTATTTATTGTGTAGGAGATATTAGAAGATATAATTCTACTGATTTCCCCTAGATTATCTTCTGTTGACGAGATACCAGGGGGTAATCCTTTATGTTTTGACAACATATTATTATTTAACTTTAAAGCATATTCACCACCCATATTAAGGGCATAGGTGGACCCATTATACTCATATTTATAAGGCAATTTTGGACCGAATTTCAGATCCCAGTCACCATCACTAAGTTCATTTTCTGGATAATTAGTTGCATTACTTATAAGTGTAGGGGTAGCCATATAGTAGCCATCGTACATAGCAACTACAAAAGCAGGAATAAAATTCATTTTTATGTGAGATTCATTTGTTTCATCAAAGTTCAAACCATAATTAGCTGAAAAAACATCTATAAAAGTTTCTAGAGCTAGATTAGGGTCAGCGCTTAGATAGTTGGTTTCTGAATAATCCATAGACAAATCTTTTGAATTAAGCAGCTCACATATAGCTGCATCAGAAGCATAGTCAACGGCAAAAGACAACTTTAGTTGTTCGAACTCTTGTATATCTTTTTGTATATAATTTGAAGAAAATACAATTAATCCTCCCAAATAGTATAGAGACACTAATAAAGCGATACCTGTTTTTTTCAAATAATAACCTCCTAACTATGAAAAATTATCGTATCATACCTGCAAGCTGAAAATCTAATTTAGGAGTAGAAACTTTGTTAAAGTATACAGCCAGTTTTTGAGCAGTAGTATGGTCAATAGCTTGTACATCAACTTCAATAATGTCACCTTGATCCCAATCAGTAATCTTATCAGTTAGGACGTAGGTACAATATGTGCTTCCATTTCCATCTGGATTAACAATTCTCATATAACGTTTGATTTTTATATCTACTACTGCACCATAAGAAGAACAGCCAACATAAAAATCAGTTTTATCTAGATCAGAGATATGACCAGTATCAGTAACTTTGTCAACAAAATTTGTCATTTCATTTAATATGGATCTTTTGATTGTTAAGTCTCTGCTTAGAGATTGAATAATAAGTGGTGCAATAACAAGTAGTATGAAAACTAAAAAAAGACCTATAATTCTATTAAAAAAATCACTCATTGGAAATCACCCATTTTCTTTGTATGTCTTTACCTACATATAATTGGATATTCATGTCCCTTACGGTAGGCATAGCTGCATAGGCAGATTGTAAAGCAGGAATTCTATTTGTAAAAAATACAGAATCTATGTTAATGACAGTGCCATTTATTTCAATAATCTTTGGTTCAGGGAAATACTCATCTGCTACAGCTAATAAAAGCATAGTATCATTAGAATTAAAATCTTTATTATTTGGTAATAACTCTCCCTGAGTTTTTAATGCGGTTTTTTCAATTTGTACACCAAAACCACCTAATTCATTTCTATAAAAAGGACGAGCAAGTGAAACTGTTATAGGTATCAAGATAGCTAATATTATTACTGTGGTGACAATATCAATCATATCATCAGTTTGCATGAGTCTACCTCCTATGGTTTTATTACGATATCATAAACTTCATTTTTTTTTGTTATATCACAGTTTATTTGGTATTTGAATAATAATTGTAGATCGTCAATGGAATTGATTCTAATTCCATGAGCCCCACCAGAAATACTTCTGATTGAATCACTATTTTTTAAGAGAGCTATGTAAATAGAAGAAGCAGGTAAGTCTTGTTGATAATCAATTATCGCTTCTATTTCTGAGGAGTAGGTACTAGATATACCATTAGTAATCATATTTGACATGGATCTATAGAGTTGTTGTCCACATGTTACAGTTATCCAGCATATACCTACAATAAAGGCTATAACTACTAATACTACTCCTTGTCTAAGAACGGAGTTAGCTTCATTTTCCATATGCAATCCTCCTGAATTCTATTCTATTAATATCTCCATTTATATTTTTTACTACAGTAGATTTATATCTTGATTTATAAGGCAGTATATTTTCTGATATATTTGTTAAATCCCACTTTGTGTCATTAGATGGAAGAGAAGTATTCCATTTATAATTGAATCCATCTTCATCTCCTATTGTTGTATCAACCCAGACCTCTGGATAACCTCTTGTTTCAAATATTATAGATATAATATCTTGAGGATATATTTTATCGTTTTCTTCATATCTAAAATATGTGCGAAATTCTTTTGTTATAGCTACTGCATCTATTTCACGCTGTTGAGCTCTGCCTGCCTCACCAGCCATTCTTACTAGTATAACTACGTTTACCAGTATAAGAGAAGCTATCATAAGTTCAACAAAAATCCATATGGCTTTACTCCATTCATCCAATATATATCGCCTCCTTAAGTATTAGAAAAAGTCCTTAGATAGTTATATCTAAGGACTTATGAAACTATTGTTGTGTAAAACAAATACCAACTATAGTTCCAGTTGTATCTTTCATAAGTTCTGCTAAGAATTTTGCAGTAGGTCGAATAAATGCATCTGTACCAGATTGCTTAGCTGGTAGGTAATTCATGTTATATGTCATTGTTCCATTAGCATCAGAGTCTAGATTCTTTACATACCATGAGTTATCACCAGTTTTTGTTAAAGCGTCTGAAACGAAATTCTCATCTGTGCCATCAAATTGAGCACCATAATTATGTCCGGTATCAGCAGATTTACCAATTTGTGCTTTTGTTCTTACTACTAGACCCACTGGTCTGCCTTCAAATAACTTTAATGCTGATAATACTTGAGTACCTGATTGTATTTGTTGGTCATAATCATCAAAAACAGCTAACTGCATTGATTCTAGTGAATTTTGAACTGTTGATATACCTTGATTAGTTGTGTTCCTTGTAAATCCTAAAATTGTGAATACTACTGATATTAGTACTCCTAAAACTATAAGTGCGATGGCAATTCTTGCACCAGTACCCATTTCGCCTTCCATGAGTTGTTTTCCTCCTTTAAGTTGGACTAAACTGTCCACTAGTTATTTTATTTTTACATATTTTGCTTTGTAAACTATGTGAGCTAGAATCAGCTGATTTTTAATTTATTATAAGCTTTATAAAAATCTACTTCTTCTACAAGTACTTCTAAAGTATTATGTTCTTTTTTGAATTTTCCTGTAACCTCGACGATATCACCTTTCTTCATTTTGGCGAGTTCTCTAGCTTTGGCTCCTTTTGCAACACAATGTGCTACATTGTAATTACCGTCATAAGATTTATATTTAACAATAAAAGGTAAAATTTCCATGCAGGTGTTATTCTTAATCAAGAGACCTTTTGTTTTTACAACATAGCCTCCAACTTGAATATAATTTCTTTCAGGTATATTGTTAATTACTTGTTTAGCAGTAATGATATACATAAAAGTAAACAGTTTATTATCAGCTGTTGTCTCTGAACGTAGATAATATTTTACCTCTACGCGTCCTTGCAGATTGCCTAGAATATATTCAGAACCAACGGCAGGTATCTCAATGCCTTCCACAATAACTTTAGAGACTAAGAAGTTTTCACCATTAACTTTTCTAAAGATCTCTCTGCTTGGAGTTAGTGTCACGATACTTGTGCTACATTTCATTTTTGTGCCTCCTTACAATTATAATTTCTGAAATTCTTGAATAGCGAAAAAGAATTCTTTCAATCCTAATATTCCCAATGGCATGATTATGTAACAGGCTGTAGTTAGTAGTAGGGGTGCCATTGATAATGGACTTACAAATGAACGCTTTTTCTTGAGTATTGATTGTTGTGTGATTTCTCTAATTCTTAATAAATGATCCCTCTCTGATATTAGATCGCTAAAAGCATCTGCTAGAGAAATCTGATGAATGGTTAATATTAATTTATCTACCATTCTTTTGAACTCTGGCAATGCAACTTTACTTTTCAATCTATGTAGTGCCAGTTCTGGGTCTGAGGGATATTCATGATAAGCATCAATAAGTATGTTTCTATGTACACGTGATTGACGTTGCAGCCAATATAATGTCTCCATAGTGTCTGCTGATGTATTCATCAATATGGTTATTATGGTCTGTAGTTGCAATACATCTTCTTCAGCTTCAGTTTTCAATAACCATATACGTGCTTTTAGCACTATTTCGGGAATTCTCCATGAGATAACTGCTATTATGTAACATATTAATAGCATCCACCATTTGAAATAAGTGTTATAGTAAGTTTTATATTTAGTTTGTAATCTATCTATTTGAGATTTCTTGTCAAATTCTTCTAAATGAGGTAGATAGGTATTAACAAAATCTTCTGTCCTATTACGAGTAAGCATAGGGTGAATATTCAAGTATATTTCATCCATCTGTTGTCTAGTTGCAATGTCTTCTGCATCAAGTTCTTCTCCGCCGACCAATGAGACTTCTCTGACATTGCTAAGAATAAAATCTTTCCCCAATTCAACTGAGAAATAAATAAAGAAAAGGCTTAAGGTAAAACCTAAGATGAAGCATATTACTTTATTTGCATATAAATAGACTATATCTTTACTGGACATAGACTTCTCTAAGTAATATTTTTTCTTTTTTATGACTCTAGGTTTTTTAGGTATTATATTCTTAATAAAACTCTCAAAGCTTTTATTGGAAACAAGCTTATTAATGAATGCATTTCTATCATCTTTTTTGACGACCATTGGGCTGTTAATTTTGGTAATAGTCATATATCCAACAATAGCTGATACAAAAATCACTACTTTGGATATATATCCAAGAGGACCATGATATATAATAGCAGTCCCTGGTATCTGTTTGATGAAAAAAGCTTCTATCAATCTAAGGGTTACAAGAGGTACAACCGGTAAGTATTCCAAAATACCAAACTTGGCTTTTTGTAACACCAATCTTTGTATCTCCATCTGTACTTCCGAGTGCATCATACCCATTGCTTGTATGAAGTTGGATGATCCATTTGATAATTTACTGTCACCTGCATTATTCAAAATAAAACAGACTCCAGAAAAAGTCTGTAAAAGTTTGAAAGGTGTAGAGGCATAGAATTCCTCAAGTCTTCTTTCGCCATCAACAGCTGTTAATATTAGATAGATATCTTCAAAAGCATGTTTCAACAAAGGACTTACTTCAGCTTCAGCGATTGCGTCAGGTATTACACCTAAACGAAGATAAGCTTGTCTTATAGAAGATAAAGCTTCTAGTAGCTGTTTTAGTAATTTGAAGTGAATCCTATCTATCTGTTTATCAACTAAAACATTCTTAGCCATATAGGCAAATATTAATAATAAAAGAGAGGTAAAGACATCTCTGAAAATTAGTATTCCAGCTATATTGATACCCCAAAAAGTACCAATGGATAGGGAATACAACTTAACAGCTGTAGCTTTTATCTCTCTTTTAGTATAAACAGATAGTCCTGCTATTCTATAATAAAGTTTTTCTATTCCATTTCTTGTCAAGAAAAAGTTATCATACTTCTGAAACATTTTGTTGTAATACTTATAATTCTTAGTTTTCTTGCTTCTGGATTTCTTGTCCTTTCGTATAACTATTATAATAGCTACTATACCAAGAACACATGTAAATATAAGAGGTAAAAACATCATCATAATAACTACACCTCCCAGTTTTCCTGGACAAATCTAGAAAAACTAATGCGTTTATCTTTTGGTATACAATTCATTATGTAATGAGTAAGTTCCGGAGTAAACCATTCTAGAGCCACATATGTATCAGTAGCCAAATCATATTTAAGAATATCTCTAGTAGTAAAAGTCTGTCTGTCAGTAATTCTTGTGTAATATTCTTTGGTTATTGCATTCATTGAATGTACTGGGTCCTGTTTTTTATAATTAGGATAGGGTACACCTTCATCCAATTTGACGATTTCTGAAATACGCTCAATATAACGCTTACCATCTGTAGTATAGTTCAAGTGAACATCAATACGTACAATGTCTATGACCTGTTGTTCAGCAGTAACCATAGAAGTAAATCCACCAGCATTAACGAGGGAGTTACGTAGAGCCCTAACTAAGTCAGGAGCTCTGTTGGCATGGTGGGAAAATATAGTGAATATAGAAGCAACTTGTCCCATTTGAATCATACGAGCAGCTATAGGGTCTGTTGCAACCTCACCAACTATGGATACGGCAGCGTCTGATTTCTTTAATGCATCTTGAAGTTCAGAAGCGCTAACAAATTCAGTTTCTTGTACCGATAGGATATTCCTTTCTGGATATAATTCACGAAGATACATCTCAGGAGCCATCTCTAGAACACGAATCGTATATTTGGGGTCAATGAATTCTATTAATGCAGTCATTAGAGTTGTTTTACCTGAACCTTGACGTCCGGTAACTCCGCATGTCACTTGTCCCATCATAAGATATTTTAGTAATTCAACCACTATTGAAGCATTATGTACATAAGGTTTCTCTATAAGACTTCGTAGAGATACATCATTAAGTGAAAATTTACGAACAAAAACTGCCCAGAATTCGGCAGCTGGTGGTCGTAAAGCAAGTACTCTAGATTTATCATACATTGTATTAACCAGATAACCTCTTTTTTCTGTAAGAGGTCCTGGATTATTGTATCTACAGATAAGCTGTATAACACGTCTTAGTTCTTGCTCAGTATTAAAAGTCATAAATCTTAGATGAATGTATTTACCTCTAAAATATAACCAAACTGATCTTGGGGCTTTTAAGACAGTATCATCTTTGTTTAGATTGGATAATATAGAACCAGATGTACCACAGTTAAAACCGTTTATATCCATTTCACGTAATGTATCAATGATACCAAAACCTTTGTATTTTTGATAAACTAGTACTGTAAGTAAATCAACAAGTACAGGGTAAGTCAATTTAAAATGCTTTGTTGCATATATCATATCTATATCTTCAGTAGTTATAGCATATGATGGTGAGGTCTTGCTTTCTATAATGTATCTTTCTCTATCTAGTTCGTATTCATCAATAAGTTTGGCTAAAGCTTCTTTTCCATATTTCTTTTTATAGAAGTACATTAGAACCTCGAATTTTATTCTAGTCTCTAGTGTTCTGGAATAAAAATCAAATACACCGTTGATATCAGAGATAGTAGGTAATTCATCCATGATAACGGAGCGTATCAAATCTTGGACAATAACTTTAGCGGAATCTATACCATAAACACAATTGTTCATAGCATCTTGAATACGTGCTTTCCTTTTGTAGAATGATTTAAAGTCTTCATCACTGAAGCCATTATAATTTTCTTCTTTTATAAGGTCTGCTAAAGTGTATTTTACGGTGTCAACAAGTTTTTCAAAAGTCATTACGTCTGAATGCTCAATATCGTGTTTTTCATGTTTACTCTTAAGATACCATATAACTAATACTATAAAACCCCCGAATAAGACAATCAGGGTTAAGGATAGATTGGTCATTTATTTTTCCCCCAATCTATCTTTATACCTAAATTGCTCATGACCAAATAGCATAGATCCCTTATATCTGCATGAAGATTGATTACCCTTATATCTTTGTTGTAAATATAGGGTAGAAGTTTATGTAAAGAACCAGTATTGGTCATTTTTTTTATGAATGGATTGGTAGTAATTTTCACTATTTTAGATGGCTTTATCCCCATTATCTTAGCCACGTCCCTTAATGCACTTACATTAGGGTCATAATAGTTCAATGCATATACTACCTTACTATAATCTGGAAATATGTCACTGTCTTTCCAATTCTTATATTTATTTATAACATCCATTCCTTGAGAAGCAAGTACTATGATAATATCAGCATTTGATAATATTTCTTTAGTACTTTCTTCATAAGGTTCAGAATTAATTTCTGTAATTATAAGATCATGTGTCAAGTTGTTCAATACGAATGTCAATAATTTGTCACTTTCTTCTGTAGTAATGTAATCGCTCGATGTCTGCATGATGTCCAGGTTATCAGTCAGAGGTGTAAGATAATCATTAATATCTTTACCAGTTATACTATTTGCTTCTAACATCCTTATGACTTGGGTAAGAGATTTTGTTCTATCTTCAACTTGATTTAGCCCAAGAGCAATATTGAAAGCATCTGATTCCGTTCCTGTATATGTTAAACATACTTTCATATTGGTTACTTGGGCTATTGCAGAACCAAGTAGAACGCTTAATGTTGTACAACCTTGTCTACGTACAGGTGAATAAACTACTACTTTCATGTCTGCCACCCCTTCTTAAGTATTTTTATAGCATCTTTCATTTTTATATCAATATTTGGTGATATAAGTTTTGCAATTGCTAGATTAATCTTTTTACTTGGTAGGGGTAATAGAAGGTTTTTGTTTTCTAAAACTTCAAGGGTTGAAATTAATTTCAAAGTGATAGGAATATTAATGGTGTCTTTTGATTTATCTTGTTTGCCATCATACATTAGCTTTATCTCTTTGTAATCATCAACGCATTCTAAAAATTCCTCTTCGCCATCTTCAAAATCGGACCCTTTTACATGAATATAGAATTGAATATCTTCATGTATTGTATCTCTTAAATCATATATGACATGGTCAAAATCATTTTGTTCCAATTCTATCTCTTCCCACACCTCATCAGGAGTAGCGTCTGTGACACAAATCATTATGTTACCTAGGTGACCCAATGAGGAATAATCTTCTATCAGCCTTTTGAAATGACGATCATCTGTTATGACTATTACATCTCCAGTAGCTTGTAGAAGTTTCATAAGTGGATAGAGTATAGGTCTTTTATCAGTAAAACCTAAAACACCTATTCTCACTATTTCATCATCCCCTTCTCCGAGTTTTGTCCATCTTGTGTATTTTGTTGCTCTTCATTTTTTTTCTGTTCATAGGCAGCTCTTTCAGCTTCTTTTTTTTCTTCTTCTAGTCGCTTTTCTAGAATTGTTTCATATTCTTTTCCAGCTCCGTTGATATCATTTACAATTTTACTTCTTCCACTAGATAGATTTGAAGAATCAAATTCTGATACTAGATTTATTCCTTTTTCGATGATATCACGTTTTTGGGTATTAAGATTAGTGTTGATTTTCTCAATTACGTTAGGATCTTCAGTTATTACTGAAAGGATATTATCAGGTACTGAATATGATACTTCAGAAGGCTTTTGTACTCCTGGTTCTACGTATTTTACTAGATTGACCGTAGCTCCATTCTCTTTTTGCAGGAAGTAATCAACTAATGCACCATTATATATATGACGTTGGACACTAGTCAAATAAGTTTTAATTGTTTTTTCGTTAATGGCTTCTACACGAATATGAGATAGAACTATATATTTTTCACCATATGGATAAGTGATTTCATAATCAATGTAATCGCCTATTTCTAAGCCTACTGACCATGTATCAGCTATAAGGTCTGTTTCTCTAATAGTATCATCCATTTCTTCTTTCATTAATAAATCATCGGTTATTAATGTACCAGGTGATATACTAACCTTATAGTATTTACCTAATAAATCTTCTGGTTCCTGGGCATAAGAGCCATTAATAATTGATTCTGGTACTTTAACTTTTACTAGATCCTCCAGGTTGATTTCTTTCCCTGGTTTCGTCTCTGTTCTAACAGAGTATACATATTTAAGTTTACCTATGTCTTCTAGGGTAGAGGATAGAATTTGTATTTCACTCTCATAGTCAGTTTTCATTTTGTCAATGTAGTGATTCCAAAAATACAACTGTCCACCATTTGTTAACAATGCTACAATAATAGTAACTATGAGATACTTAATCCAATTTCGCATTATTAAGCTCTCCTTTTTATACATAATTCTTGGTATTTATCATGTTTACTTATTTTCATTTATATATAACTGTGGGCTAGGCAATTCACCTCCTATTTCTTCAAAAATTTTTAGTTTATTTTCTAGAACTATTACTCTCATATACCTTTCATCTTTCTTAAAATACATATCTCTATATAGGTAATTAGCGTATTCAGCTACAATTGACCACCCATTTTTTTGTAATGCAAGTATATATTTTGCGGAAGATTCCAATGACATTTCATAAGTAAAGGGCGTTACTTCATCTTGCTTAATCAAATCTTCAGGATTTGGCAAATCAGTATTTTCATCAATTTCAGGTAATAAGAGAATTTCTTTTATTGTTTCTAAGCATTTCCTTAATACTTTTGTTGAATTATTTTTAACATCTTCATAATAAATATTTTTTCCATCTGTATAGATGGCATAATGTTCTTCTATAGTCCTTGCTTCTTTCATGACAATCTTTGTTGAGGTATCTTCTACTTCTTTGCTTTTACAACTGGTTAAAATCAGTATTGAACAAAATAGTATAAGTAATTGCTTAGCTTTCAATAATCACCAACTCCCTGCTTTGTATATTTGGCTGACTGTATTAAATGGTTTTGATATCATCATAGATTTAAAAACTGAATAAATATGATAATCAAGCTTACCATTATCACAGTCTTTATCCATCAAAGATAAAGCACTCTGACAGCTAAATCTAGGCCGATATACCCTATCTTCTGTTAATGCATCATAGACGTCACAGATTCTAAGAATTCTAGAAGGTAAGGGTATATCTTTTTTCGATAGACCAAAAGGATATCCTGAGCCGCAATAGTCTTCGTGATGATATAATATAGCTTTTTTTGTATACATTCCAAATCCACACATGTCAACTAAAGCATAAGAGTATATTGGATGTTTTTTCATTATTTCACACTCTACACTATTTAGTTTAGCAGGTTTGTTTAGAATATATATGGGTATTGCAAGCTTACCAAAATCATGCCATCGACCTGCAATATAATTTAAAAACCAGTATTTATCCGGTAATTCTAGTTGCTTTGATAAATTAAATGCTAAGATACCTACTCTTTTGCCATGTTGATTAATAAGATTAATCGTATTTTGTATTTCCTGTTTTTTATAGTTTATATTTATCCCCCCCTCAATAAAGGTATAAATATTATATTTGTTATCTAATTTGGTTTTTTAGGCTGTCTTTGGTTTCAAGACAACATAGGTTCAATACCTCCCCCTCTGCAGAGCGGGCTACCCTCTTTACGATGAGTTAAGACTGGATAGAAGTATCATTATACCTCTTCTTGGGTCATGGCGAATTTCTTGACCATAGAAACATTAAAGCACATATTGATCGCTATGGAATAATCCAATGATGGCGTATGGCTTAAACCGCTATTCCAATAAGAGTAACGTACCTAAAAATACCACATATATTTAATTGTCAATGTTCAGTAAATTTGCACATGGCTTATAAAAGGGTAAAAAACCCCCTTATAATATAGCCGTGAAAAAAGACAAAATCGGACAAACTTTTAAAAAAATTTATATTATTTTATATTTTTAGTTTTAAAAATATCTTTTCTGAGCTTATCTAATGCCCTTCTGTGCCTTTTTCCAACAGTATCCTCTTTCATGTTCAATTGTTCTGCAATTTCTTTAAAACTCAGTTGATTCACATATCTCATTTTGATAATTTCTATGTCACAAGACTTTAATTTTTTTAGAGCCTTATACAAATCAATGTTTTCTATAGTTTCTGAGAAATCTAATAATGAATTAATAATATCATCGTTTGTTTTGTATGTTTTTGTATTATAGTAAAAATGTTGTTCTTGTAAATGTTCATAAGATATATTATGTCTGTAATATCTTCTTTTCTGGTTCATTTCTTTTTTGTCCTCCAAGTCGATAATGTTTAATAGTTCCTTAGAAATACCTTCATTCTTGTCCATGTTCTTTCTTTGTAGCATGGTTAACACTCCTTTTATTGTTTTTTATTAATTGAAAATTGATATTTATATTATTCAATATACTTAATAGTATATATAAATGTCGCATTTTGTTGAATTATTAATTGTTTGTTTATATAATGAATATAGTAGAATTGTTATATGGAGTTATAAATTGTCTATTTTACCGTAGTAATAATATATTTGGTTTACAAAAAAACCATAATATGTTAAAATGACTTCATTAATTTGAAAAAACGCATGATAACAGATAAATTTCTGATTTTAGACATGCGATTTGTATTTTTAGGAGTTTTTTGTATTACAGAAAAGTTCTTTGTCAAATATTATTATTAGAAAGGGGTGATAGGTTTGGTTGCAGTTATTTCTAGTCCCAAATACTTGGAGGATATAGATAGGGCAGTAGAGCAATTATTCAAAGAAGTTGTATTCAAGAAGATTGATAGAGATATTGACATATTAGAAGAGAAAACCATAATAGATAAAATAGATATGGACATGCTGATATTGGATATCTCTTGTGTTGAAGACCCAAGAAAATTACCCCAATTCATTCGTGGGATTCAGATGAACAAAGAGAATATAAGGATAATTATTATTGCTCCTTATAGTTTTTCAGGTAATCTAATTATGAATGATCTTATATCAATGGGAATTTATGATATCATAGGGCAAGAAGATCAAGCTGATAGTCACATTTTATCAAGTATAATAGAATTATATGAAAACCCTTCAACTTATGCTAAAGCCATCAAATGGGATAAAGGAGCCGTCAATCGTAATAAAAGGGAACAGGAATTTATTAAGACTGGTGAAGGCAGATTTGGTAAAAAGAAAACAGGCGATGTAATAACAGTTGAAAAAGATAAAATCGTTGGTACCGTAGTAATTGCTGTTGCTGGTACTATCAGTAGAATAGGAACAACTCATACAGCTATATCCATAGGAAATTTTCTTTTAAGAAATAAGAACGGAGTTGCAGTTGTTGAGATGCAGCAGAGTGATGCATTTGAATCCATAAAGAACTCTTATGATAATGTTGAACTCAAAAAAGGTCTTTTCTCTCTTGCTGGAATAGACTTTTACCCATATGACCCAGCTTTTGCTGTTTCAGATCTTATATTGGGGGATTATGATTATGTTGTTTTAGATATGGGACCTTATGATATTTGTGATGTTGCAGAGTTCAAGAGAGCTCAAGAAAGAATCATTGTAAGTGGAGTAAAAGATTGGGAGTTAGATGAGTTAGATAAATTCCTTAAGACTGAGAATAAAATAAATGCTAATAAATATTTATTCAGTTTCTGTGGGGATAATATGTTCCAATTTGTAAAAGGAAGCATGGAACCACTGGATTGTTATCAAGCAGCTTATAATCCTCAGCCTTTTGATGATGAAGAAGCAGCTAATGAGGTATACGAAAAGATATTATGCAATGTGCTTCCTAGGATAAAAGAACAAGAAAAAGGATTATTGGATTCTTTATTAAAAAAAAAAGAAATAATTACTCATCATAAACCCATTCTACTGAAGAGAGTAGAAATAAAAACTACAGAAAAAGAAGAATTTCTAAAATATATGATATTCATTTTGCTAATTGTAATCCTTCTTGTTGTCTTTGGTTTCTTAGTAGTAACCAGCCCAATTTTTTCTGGCATCAAGAATTTTTTTAGTCAATTAGTAAAACATTAGAGAAATAATTATGACCACTATTTTTAGAGACATTTTTACTGGAAATAAAAAGTGATTGTTATTACAAAATAGTCAATTTTAAGAGAGATAAAATCACAAATTTATTATATAAGTAAATCGTAGAAGTGACACGGAAAGTATAAGAATATAAGTGACAACAGCATTGATATAACTACATGTGATAGTTATATTATTTGTACAGAACGAGGTGTAGCCTCTTTTTGTTGTGCCACAATTAAAAGAATATATAGAGTATATTCTGTACTTTGGAGGCGAAATTACTTCTATGAAAGAAATGATATTATACGTTTATTATAACGATACAGTAAAAGAATATATACTTTCAAATGAAAGTAGCATATGTAATATTGAGTTATCTTCATTACTACCTGTTGTTATAGTTAACGGAGAATGGTTTTTAGCACCTACTGAGGATATGGCTGTATCCAAAAAACAGATAAATGTAGGGGATAAAATAAGTGTTTCCATTACAGATACAGATGAAAAGGCAACAATCTATGTTGATAGGGAAACAAACATTGAGTTAACATACAAAAAATATAGTATTGAAGGCGAAAAACAAATTCTTATAGGCAATTCTGAAAAAAATACCATTGTTTATAATGGCTTTGATATGAAGCCTAATCATGCAGTAATAAGTATTGAAAATGGTAGAGCAACAATTAGTACAAAAGGGAATAAATGTTTATGTGTTAACGGTAAAATGACTGAATCTACAGTCTTATCTTATGGAGATTTCATCCATATTATGGGGCTTAAAATGTTTTACCTAGGTAAATCCCTTGCCATAAATGATTCAATACATCTGGGACAATGTAATCTTTCACCATATACTCCTATAAAACCTAGAGAAGATATTAAAGGTAAAAAGAAAAAGAAAACAAAAAAAGAAGATCTATATTTTCAGCGTTCTCCAAGAATCATAAAAAAGTTGGAAGAAGGCATGATGGATATTGATTCTCCTCCATCACCACCTGAGCAAAAAGAGCAGCCCCTTATATTAACTATAGGTCCTGCATTGACTATGGGTATGGCAATGATGGTGAGTATGATGTTTACTGTATATTCCAGTAGGAATAATCCTTTTATGGTTATACCTGGTATAGCTATGACAGGTTCCATGCTTCTTGGAGCAGTATTATGGCCTATTCTATCAAGAAGACATAAGAAGAAAAGTAAGCGAAAAGAAGAAAAGAAACGTATCAAACGTTATAGAAAATATATGCAGAATGAGTATTCTAGGCTTGAAGAAAAAATAGCCTATAACAAAAAAGTGCTGTTAGGTACATATCCAGAACCTACTGTATTGATAAGCAGAGCTCTCAACAGAGATAGAAGACTATGGGAACGTATGCCTTCTAATAAAGATTTTCTGGATATTAGATTAGGGACAGGAACTGTGCCATCAATGATAAATATTCAAAAGCCCAAAGATCGTTTTACAATGAGAGATGACAATCTAATGGGTGAATTAAAAGATATAGGTAACAATTTTGATGGAGTTTCAGGTATGCCTATAGCCTTTTCCATGATGGGAAACAACATGTTAGGTATGATAGGAAATAGAAAAACAACTATCGATACAGCCATGGCATCCATTGTACATATTAGTGCATTACATAGTTATGATGAAGTTAAGATTGTATGTGTATATAATGCTGAAGAATCTCATAAATGGGAATGGGTTAAACAACTGCCACATGTATGGGCACCTGAGAAAGCTCTGCGTTTTGTAGCTTCCTCCAGAGATGAGGTAAGAGATGTTTTCTTATATCTAAAAGAGGTATTAAGTGATAGGGATGAAACAAAAGACAATGGCTATGATAAGCAGGTAATGCATTTACCTCATTTTCTAGTATATATCGCTGATCCGGAATTAGTAGAAGATGAGCTTGTTATGAAGTATTTAACTAATCCTAACAAGCAGCTTGGGGTATCAACGATATTTATATATGATAAACTTAATCAACTTCCAAAAGAATGTAAAGCATTTATTCAATGCGAGGAAACAGAGAGCAGTCTATATAATAGAGATAAACCGGAGACAGGTTTAATTAAGTTTAATAATGATTCAGTGATAGGAAAAGATTTGGATTCATATTCACGAGCCCTAGCAGGAATTAAAATCAAAGAGATTGCATCTTCCGCTTCATTAACATCCATGCTTACTTTCTTGGAAATGTACAAGATAGGAAGAATAGAAAACCTATCAATAAAGAGCAGATGGAAAAACAATCTTTCATATAGGACTCTTGAAGCTCCATTAGGAATTAAAGCTGGAGGAACACAATTTTTATTGAACATTCATGAAAAATATCATGGACCTCATGGATTGATAGCAGGTATGACAGGTTCAGGTAAAAGTGAATTCATACAATCCTATATACTATCAATGGCAGTAAATTATCATCCACATGATGTAGCTTTTATTCTAATCGACTATAAAGGTGGAGGAATGGCCAACTGTTTTATAGGATTACCTCATATAACAGGAACTATAACTAACCTTGGAGGAAATCAGATCCGTCGTTCACTAGTATCATTGCAGAGTGAATTGAAAAGAAGACAAAGAGTTTTTGCAGAACATGGAGTTAACCATATTGATAAATACCAGCAGCTATACAAAGAAGGTAAAGCTGATTGTCCTTTGCCACATTTGGTTATTATATCAGACGAGTTTGCTGAACTTAAGGCTGGACAACCAGAATTTATGCAAGAGTTAGTAAGTGCAGCAAGAATAGGTAGAAGTCTTGGAGTACATCTAATACTTGCTACACAGAAACCATCAGGTGTTGTTGATGACCAGATATGGAGTAATACCAGATTCAGGATATGTCTCAAGGTTCTTGATAAATCTGATAGTAATGAAATGTTAAAAAGACCTGAAGCAGCTAATATCAAAGAGCCTGGTAGATGTTATGTACAAGTTGGTAATAATGAGATTTTTGAATTACTTCAATCTGGATGGAGTGGAGGTTCTTACATTCCAACGGATAAAATAGAAAATGATGAGGATAATCAAATTTCTCTAATAGATGGTTGTGGTAGAGCTATCCAGACAGTTTCGTGTAAACCTAAGCCTGTTAAGAGTTCTACAACTCAGCTTACAGCAATAGTAGATTATATATCCGATTTAGCTAAAGATGAAGGTATCAATCCGCTAAAATTGTGGCTTGACCCATTGGAGGAAGAAGTATTCATACAAGATATAGAGGATAGAAAAAATGGATGGAATGGTGATGATTGGCAGGAAGTTGACCATTGGTTATGTCCAACTATTGGTTTGATTGACGATCCAGCGAACCAGAACCAATTTCCTTTAAAACTTGATATAGGAAATATGGGACATGTTCTTTTAGTTGGAGCGCCAGGAACTGGAAAGACCACATTTTTACAAACAATGATATATTCTCTTGTTACATCATATACACCAGAATTAGTTAATCTATATCTTCTTGATTTTGGAGGAAGAACAATGGGTTACTATAAATATTTACCTCATACTGGAGGAGTTATATTCTCTGAAGAATCGGACAAATTAGATAAACTTTTTAAAATGCTAAAAAAAGAACTTGATAATAGAAAGAAAAAGTTCTCTGAATATGGTGTGGGTACATTAAAGGCATACATGGAAGCAACTAACGCCAAAATTCCAGCAATGATTGTAATACTTGATAACTACGAAGCATTTTATGAACTTTATTCAGATTACGAAGGAATCCTTACTACGTTTTCACGTGAAGGTGGTAATTATGGTATTTACATGGTCATTACAGCTAGTAATGCTAATTCAGTAAAATTCAAAATTACTCAAAGTATAAAATTGATGGTAGCCTTGCAGCTTAATGATAAATATGATTATGTTTCTATAGTAGGGCAAACAGGAGGATTAGAACCAGAGCAGGTAAAAGGACGTGGACTATTTAGAATAGAGACTCCTCTGGAATTCCAGACAGCATTAGCATGCAAATCTGTGAATGAAGCTGAAAGAGTTCAGAAGCTGAGAGACTTGTTCATGAAAATGGATGAAAGTTGGATAGGAAATAGAGCTAAACCTATTCCATTTGTTCCTGAAAAATTAACAATAGATCATCTTTTGGAACACGAGGATTCAAAAGAATTTATAGACAATAATTTGCTGCCTATAGGTTATGATACTGATGAAGCAGAAATAGTAGCAGTAGATTTGACAGGTCTAAGTTCATATTTGATATTAGGATATGAAATGACAGGCAAGACTAATCTTATAAAATCATTGATGAATACTATAGTAGATAAGTTGGATTGGAAAGTATTTGTTGTTGAAAAAGGAAAGAATCTGCAAAAAGCTTCGTCAAGATATCAGGTTGATGGATATATCAATACTACTGAGGATTTTGATAGCTTTATTGGTGGTTTGGTTGAAGAGATGAAGTTAAGATTCAAAGACCTGAAGCAGTTCCGTGAAGAAGATGAACAAGTTGTCAAAGAGCATGAGTACATGAAAAAATACCAACGAATAGTAGTGCTCGTAGATGATTATAATGAATTCTTTGAAATGATATCGGACGATTCCTCAAGATTAGTAGAAAATATTGTAAGAAGTGGTATGGGCTTAGAAGTATGTTTTGTGTTTACTGCTGATACTGATACACTATCACCACATATAGGAAGTCCATTATACAACAGTGTATTTAAAGGAATGAACGGTATCCTTCTTGGGGGTAAAATGGATTCTCAAAATATATTTGATGTTCAAATGGACTATAAGCAAAGAAGTGTAGCACTCAACCCAGGTTTTGGATATCTTATAAACAGAAGTGATTACATAACCATAAAGACACCTCAATTATGATGGGGGTGAATCTTTGTGGTGAAATTTGTCTTGTGTGATAGTTCAACATTATATATGGAGAAATTAAAAAAACAGATACAGAACATTATAGATCAAACGGGATATAACATGAAGATATCATTATTAACCACTAAATTAAAAAAGGTAATGGATTATCTTGAAGTAGATGATGGCATTTCTATCTATATCATTGACGTCGATTATGATAATAATCATTTAGTCGGTATCAAATTAGCAAAGCAGATAAGGGAAAAAGATAGAAATGCCTATATAGTTTTCAATACAATGCGTACAGATTCTGTATATAACGTAATGACAGGACTTATAAGACCATCAGGATTTTTTAAGAAACCTATACATAAAGAAGATATGCAGATATTGATGGGGGACATATATCGAGATTATTTAAATCTACAGGGGGAAAATGATGACTTATTTCATGTGAACATAGGGTCGAATATATATCACATTGAGTACAGACGTATTTTATATTTTGAAGCGTTCCAAAAGAAAGTTTATATTCATACACCTAATCAGAGGATAGGATATTATGATAGTCTTGCAGATTTGGTTAAGAGGCTTAACAATCAATTTGTACGTTGCCATAGAAGTTATCTTGTAAATGTGGACAATATCAAAAAAGTCTCTTTTACGGATATGATCCTAGAAATGAAGGATGGTAGAAAGATAGATATATCCCGTACTTATAAAAATGTGTTAAAGAAAAAATTAAATCTATAATTGTAAGGAGGAAAATTAATGCCCAAATTAGGTGAAGCAGGATTCGTATTAACATTACGGGAATTTACTTTTTTAGCTGCTCTAACAGGTGCAGAGAATGTATATGGAGTAGAAGATGATACATATAAATTGAGGCAAGAAGAGATACAGGAAGAGTGGGATAAAGTAAAAGAACAATTAGAGAATAAAAAATATATTGAAATAGATATTGACGGGAGTATAACAGTTGATAACGATTTATTTGAAATGATTAGCCACTGTTGTAGACCTAAGATATTTTTGAAATGTGATGGCAAAGGTATTGGGGATAAAATATTTTCAAGATGTTACTATATATCAAGGGAATATGCCGTAGAATTGGATGAAGACAGGTTGATGAAAAATACATATGCCCTGACACCAATGAAAAACATCAATAAGGTTATAGATAATATAATGGAATGTTACCATGTTAATGATAAATATGAATTAGAAGATTATTCTTTTAAAGTTACTTATGATGAATTTCAAGAGCTTGTCACACTGATAGAAGAGTCAAAAGAAAATACAATAGCTAAGATGATCTCAATAGGTTGTACAGAGGATAAAGCAACAGATTTTTGTAAAGCTTTTGGTAACAAGAAAAAGTACATTATGAGTTACCTGATAAAAATATCTAATAAAAAAGTGGATGGTATTTCAACTTTCTACGTTCTTGGAGGAGATAAATATCTGTGGAAAACTAGTGATATAACTTCAGATAAGGACAATATCATAATAAGCATTAGTAACCTAGATAGCATTAAGGAACAAGTTGAAAAACAGATAGCCCAGATTGAAGAAATCTATAAATAATTATTAAGGGGGTAATGTAATTGGATAAAATAAACGTAGAGGTTATAGTACCTGCTATTAATAAAAAATATGAGTTTTTATTACCTATTGTAATGAAAGTAAATGTTGCCAAACAATTGATGACTGGTATTGTATGTAATCTTGAAGGAATTAATTTTGATAATGAGAATTTGATGTTATGTTATATAGATAAAGGTGAAGAAATAGGTTCAAATCTGTCTATAGAAGAGGCTGGGATTAAGGATGGTAGTAAATTATTGATGGTTTGATTAATATTGATATAATATTCTAAAAAAAATAGTGGATTATTTATAATTATATGGTAATTAGGCAATTGTTATGATAAAATGGAGGTAAATATGAAGAATTTTGCCGTTGAGGTAGGGGAATTAGATAACCAAGAAAATCGTATAAAATTTATTGGAAATCAAATTTCTGAAATCAAAAGTCAGTTTGACCAAATACAAAATACTTTGGATTGGGACATAAAATGTAAAAAGAGTATTGATGATAATCTAAGGAATATCTATAGAGAATTAGATAGATTGGATGATAGATTATACCTCTTAGGAGATATTATACGTACTTCAAAACAAGCGTATAATCAGGCAGAAAAACAATTAAACTCTGAGTTACTCGGATTAAATAATGATTTAGCATCAAATACAAGTTTTAATACTTTAAAACCTACTTATTCAATAGGATATTATAATAGCATTCTCAATTATAGTAATATATATCAATTACAAGATAGGCAAAATATTGATCAATTTCAAAACTATGATGGTATTTTATATGGAGCATTAGGGACATCCAATAGTTTTATTAATGGTAATGTGAATCGTTATATGGCATATAGTCCCTCATACTTATACCCAAATAGAAATGTTGCAATAGATGCATTTATAGCTAAATATATAAGTTGGGATTTCAGTACATACGAATCTTTAAGTACACAAGTAGGAGTTATATCCACGAGCCTTGATTCAGTTACAGATCTTGGAATAAAATATTTGCCATCTATAATTAAAAATTCACCTAGACCCAATAATATTGGAATTGGCACATGGAATAGGATAGTTACAAATGATATAGATGATATTGTTGGAAAAATGAACATTTTTGGAAAAGGTGCCAAAATATTAGGTGTAGCAGGAGTAGGTATTGATGTTGGTACAAATATATATAACAATGTGAAAAATAATACTGACAATAAGCGAATTGTAACAGACGCCTATGTTGATTCAGTAGTTGGAATTGGTGGTCTTCTGGCATCAGCTAAAGCAGGGGCAGCTGCAGGCACTGCTGTTACACCTGGGTTTGGAACAGCAGTTGGATTCTGCGTTGGAATAGGCTTTGCAGTTCTAACCGATGTAATTAAGATTAATGGAGTAAGTATTAGAGAATATTTAAAAGAAGGGGTAGATGCTATAACAGATATAACTGTTGATACGATGAAGATTGTGTCTAATGCTGGAGTGGATACAATTGGAATAATGATTAATACATTATCTGATACTGCTGATATTATTTCAGATTCCGTGATAAATACAGCTAATGTTATTAATGACGCTGTTATTAATACGGCAGATATTGTTAGTGATGCTGTGATAGAGACAACTGATACTATTACTAATGCCGCTATGGATACAGTTGCTACAGTAACCTGTGCGCTGAATGATACTACCGAAATAGTTACTGAAGCAATTGCAGATACTGTTAATACGGTTAATGATACCCTTATAGAGACAAATAATATTATTGATGATGCGCTATCAGATGTAGAAGATGCAATAAGTACAGCTGATAATGTTGGGGAAGCTTTTCTTGATAGTTCATATATTGTTGCCCAAGCTGCGTCTGATACTTTAGATACTGTAAATGTTGCTTTAACTGATACAATTGATACAATTGGTAGTGCTTTAACTGATACTATGGATACTGTCTCAGTTGCATTATCCGATACTGCTGATATTATCAATACTGCTGTATCCGATACAATGGACACATTTACTAGTACTGTATCTGATACTTATGAGATTGTTGAAGAAGCTGTATCTGAAACAATAGATACAGTAGAAGAAGCTGTATCTGAAACGATGGATACAGTTGAGGAAGCTGTATCAGATACAATAGATACTGTTACTGGTGCTGTAGATGATATAGCTGATAGTATAACTGATAGGATAGGTAGCTGGTTTGATTAATAAATATTACATATAATTGGAGGTAAAGATGGATAATCAATTAATAATAGAAAAAAACATAAAAGATTTTATGAAAGAAAAACCTTATTCAATCAAAATGATCAAAGACGAGTGGTTTTTAATTATTTTCTTTGGTCTTTTACCAGCAGTTTTTGGTATTTATAATTATATTACATTCCCTCTATTTGCTATTACAATAGTTTATATGATTGTTTGGGGACATAAGATTATAAAAAACAATATTATACAGCAGTTTATATTATATATTGGTACTAGTCTACTCATAGTATCAATTGAATGCTTGTTAGGGGTTTTCAAAGTTTTTTCAATTAATAGAGTTATGACATTAATGGAAATTTTTCTTATCTTGATTATTTATATTACTTTTATAACAATATATTCTATTAGTTATATTAGAAAGGTGAATCAAGGTAATCCCAAAAAAAATAAAAGTGGATTGACTTTCATATTTGTAGCGCCTCTTATGGGTATACTTGTGGGAAGAAGTCTAAAAGATAATATATCCAACGACCAAGCTATTCTACTTCTTGGTCTTATATCATTGATATTGTCTATATTAATGGGTGTGGGTATAAAATATATTATTAATGATTATTACATAAAGAAATACCAAATTGAGATGATAACAGAAGATAGTGAACTATCCTAGCTGATTAGATGAGTGTATGTACGAATTTTCAAAAATGTAAAATTCATACATGCACTTATTTTATGTGTTCATTTATGAATTTAAATGTGGAATAAAGTAATAAAATAATCTTTTTACATTTAAGTTTTAGTTGAAAAATATCTTGGATCATCAAGTATATCATATGGATATCATCATATACCACTCTAAATATATTACAAAATATGACAATTTTTTATTGGCACTATTTCACAAAGAAAAGCATGTTTTTTTGGCTATATTTACTTTTGAATGCATTTTATCCCATAAAACATGTCGTTCGTCAGGATTTGTTGAAAATAAATCAAATATTCTATATCATATTACTTGTAAGAAAACATAATAAAAAACAAATCAATATATTGATAAGTAAAGTATTGCAAAGGGAGGAAAAAAATGGTCCGACCTAGAAGAAGAATCAATTATTCACATGTTATGAATCAAGTAAGAAAAATAAGACAATTGTCAAATGATTTAAGTAATGAGTCAAGAGATTTGAATAATATCATTAATGATATAGTGTACATATGGAAAGGTGAAGCATCCAGAGAATTTATTGGTCAAGGTGAGATGCTGGAAGGAGACATAAATTCTACATCCAAAAAAATGTCTGAGATAGCAACTAGAATATCTGATGTTGCATATGACATTAAAAGAGAGGATGATAGAAGACTTGATGCATATTACGATTGGTTAGAAAGACAATCGGACTATTATGATTAATATGAAAAAAATAAAGAAGTGTTTATAATTAGAAGGAGGTTCATATTATGTCAAAATCAATTAATGTTACACCAGAAACGTTAATAACCCAATCAAAAAATGTAACTACTAAAGTAGAGGAATATGAAACATTATATAAAAAATTAATTAGTGAAGTAGAAAGTCTATCTAGCCAATGGAAAGGTGAGGGTAATTCAGCTTATGTAACTCAAATTACTGCTTTTGAACCTAAATTTAGGAGTTTACAACAAGTTCTTAATAATTATGCAGAATTCTTATTGAAAGCTGCAAAGGTATATAGAGAAACTGAAGGTAATATTGTCAGTAATGCTAAAAGGTTAGCAAAATAAATAATAAAAAATAATTATATATGGAAGGAAGGATACATATGGCATCATTTCAAGTTACCACTCAATTATTAAATGATAAAGCAGGGACAATAGGAAATATTAATGAACGTTTTTTAAGTATTATGGCAGATATAACTAGGTTAATGCATAATTTGCAAGATGAATGGCAAAGCGAGGCTTCAAATCAATTCGTAGCAAAGTTTGATCAATTAAATAATGACTTCAAACAATATTCTGAAGTTATAGCTTCGTATCAGAAATTTTTAACAAATGCTGCTACAGATTATACTTCAGCAGATTCTGCTATTAAATCGGCAACTGCAGATTTATTCTCATAATAAAATGTTTATAAGGACTGCCTATTTATAATTTAGCTTATAATATATCCATATATTATATCTTTACACCCTTACCCGTTTATCCAGCTAAATTATAGGACTAATTGGCAGTCCTCTATTTTGCTTTTTTATAAAAGAAGATTTCTATACGAAAAGAGTCTTAATATTAGACTTTACTAGGAACATTTTCTAACACATAGAATAGTTTTAAGGTGGTGGCATGGTTGCAAATAACAGCTCAACTACAACACATGAGCATTCTAGCAGAAAAAATTAATGATATACAGAGAAAGATTAAGTCAGTAGCTTATGATTACGAAACAACTAAAAATAATCTAGATGAAGAAATTAAAGGTAGAGGTAATATCAATAATTTGATGAGGGAAGTAGATGAAAATCTTAGTAGAATAATTTTGACTACTAAGAATTATGAGGAGTTACTTGTATATTCATGTGACGAGTATAGAAAATCTGAAGAAAAGATTAACAAGTTGTATCAAATGTATCAACAGAATCAAACCCAAAATAAGCATAGTAAAGTATATTCATTAGTAGAAAAACATAAAGATACAATCAATAATATTAACCTAAACATTATAAAAACTGTAGAACCATGCCCTTTACCAAATAAAGAACAAATTACAATGTCGAGAGTGACTAAAGGGGTCATTGAAGAGGGGAAAAATATTTATATAAGAACATGGAAAAAATAAGATATGAATTATAGGTGATGGCTTTTGGGTAATATGTCGATAAAAACCAGGGATTTTGGTAAAAATGAACACACCTTGAGGAGATGCTCAAATAATATATCAGAAATTGAAGACTCATTTCGTTCCCTTAAATATTCTCTGGATAGTGATATAAAATATAGAGATAGTATAGGTAGTGAGATGCTGTACATTCAAAAAGATCTAGATAAAATTGCTAGAAATTTATATGAATTGAGTGATTTTGTTAGGAATACAAAAAATCAATATGAAAAAACAGAAAGAGAATTAGAATGTCTTGTATGTAATCTTAATAATATGACTCAACATAATAAAATAGAAAATGATAACAATAATGATAATCCTATTTTAAAAGGATTTAATTTCTTATCTAAAATAGGGCTCTTTGGAATCTTTGGAGGGCTTTTTACTACTATCAAGAATCTAAGTGACTTTTTCTCTAGTAAAAAGGTTATTAATAATACTGACAACTATAAATATATAAGTTATAATAAATTTGATTATGAAAAAACAGTTAAATTCCTTGATTTTGATGGATTAGTATTAGAGAAAAATATCTATCAAGGTAAAGTAGCAGAAGAGATTAAATCAAAAGACATTATAGGCTTGAAAAAATCACTAGAAAATATTCTAAAGAATTATAAAGGTTTTGAAGTAGATTTAACAGATCACAATGGTAATTATAATTCAAATATAGATGAAGATTTGGATGAAGCAGTTTACAAATTTTTACTTGGATTTGAAGAATACCATAGTGGGAATAATTTAATCTTTACTTACGAAGCTTTACCAAAGGAATATAAACTGAAGACTTTGTTACATTGGGTTAATATGACCGAAAATGACTATAGTACCTTTGAATTTGTTGCTAATCTTTTACCTGAAGAATACTATGAAAACATTCCTCCTATTCCACTTAAAGATGATGAACTTGGTATAATAACTAATGAAAATAAATACGAAAGTTCAGCTGCCTATGAATACTATGCTAAATACTATTATCCATTAGATGCCTTGAATGAAATTAATCATTGGAATTTTCCAGAAGAAGTAAAAAGAAATAACTTCTATACTTGGGCTAGACTTACATATGGTTCTAGTGCTAAAGAACAGGGACAAGAATTTCGAGTGGGGTTGTTTTGGGGAATATCTGTAGCGCCATTAAAAACAGTTATAGATACTATTGAAGGAATATATAGTATTATTAAAGATCCAGCTCAACTCAAGGTTTTTGCAGCATTTATGGCAAAAGCTATAGTATATGAAGAATATCGAGATGCATTAAAGATGATGATAACTCAGGCTATAGAAGAATGGAAGAATACATATAATGAAGCGGAACCTTTTGATAAAGGATGTATGATAGGTAGTTTGATAGGGGAAGTCCTATGTGCAGCAATTGAAGGTGGAGAAACTGCCGCAAGTATAGTAAAATTCGTTAAAAGTGGTGGATTTAAAAAAGCTATAAAAGGAGTAATGCAGACAACAAAACGACTAAATAAGATAATAGCTGCTAAGTTAGATGAATTACCAGACCTTATTAGAAGCATTACTAGAACAAAAGAGTATTTTGAAGTAGTGACACCAGAAGGAATTATATATAGAATAGACATTGATGATTTGCCTGATGAGAAGATTAAGAAATTTAATAAGTTAGTTAATGGTACAAGTAATCTATTTAGCAAAAAATCATTAACACACCTTACTGACAAAGTTGAATTTTTCAGCAAGAGAAATGGAGTGAGTGGTGGACATAATTATGACATGTTCAAGAAGTATTTTGATGATGTACAAATGCCGTATAAAGAGGTGAAGAAAACATCTCATTCGGGGATAGATGGTATTTATGATATTGAATACAAAGTTGGGGCAAAAAATTATCAAGGTGTATATGAAGCTGATAAATGGACTTCAACTACATATAAGAAGACAGTATATGACCCAAGTAAGATATCTAATGATGACATCATTAAATGGGCTGGAGAAGCATTAAATGATGTGACTCCAATTGTAACAGATGGTGGTCAAAAATATGTTAAAGGAACAGCTTTAAATGGTTTGAAATTTGAAGGTTGGGTAGATGATGCAACAGGAGAAATAAAATCATTTTACCCTGTGTTTGACTGGAATAAATAAGTTAGGAGGCATTTATGGAAGTTAATAAATATTATTCATATTTTCCCCAAATTAAGGAGAATTTTGTCCTTATAGATTTTTTCTACTTTATGTCCAAGAGTGATTTTGTGAAGGTTATTGGATATATTAGTGAAAGAACAGGATACTCTGATGGAATTAAAGGAATATTCTTTTCTAATTCGTTCGAAATTTGGGATGAAGAGTACTTTGAATCAGGAGTCATGGTTTATGTTAATGAAAAAGAAGTTATTGTAGATAACAAAGTCTTTCAAAACTATTTACGTATTGCTATCGATTTGTTTTTAGACAGATATGATGGTGACAAAAATACTATTCGTGTCTTAGGTGAGAAGATTAGTAAAATGTCTTTTGATTAATTAAAGGTTTTGATATTTTAAAGATAGTAAAATAGATGGTTATTACTCTTTAAAAGTTGATAAGAAAGATATAACTGACGCATATGAGCTTAAGACGTATGCATTTTTAGCTGATGATAGGGTTGAATGTGTTTAGGAGTTAATTATGACTAAAGCTGAATTTATAGAAAAATACAAAGGAAATCAATTAAATATAGGAAATTATAATATTGAGTTAAATTTAATTACAGATGCATCATTTGTAATGGGGTGTGTCCATGATGATGGAGTCTGGAAAATATTTAAAACTACAGAAAGAACAGGTCACTATATTATTAAAGAACTAAGCAATGAAGATGCCGCATTTGATTACTTTTATGAACTAGTACTAATACAACATAATACAGCAACTCAAAGTTATTGAAATATAAGAACTCCAATTACTAAAAAATAACAGTGATTGGAGTTCTTATATTAACAATATTATTATCGAATAAAACACAAAATAATTGATTTAATGCATTTCATCCCATAAAACATGCATTTCGTCAGGATTTGTTGAAAAAATCATAAAGAATATATACTATAAGGGTAAATACTCATTTACTATATCAATTACAATTTAGCTGTATTAATTATATGCAATTAATAAAAATTAGGAGGAATAAATTATGTCTAGTATAACAAAGCGTGTTGAAGACATAGATGAAAAAGTAATAGAATTAAAGCCTATGTCTCCCAAAATGAGTTATTCTGATGACGAAAAATTGACTGTAAATAATACTAATAATTGGACTATAGATAACATTAATAATGAAATTCATAAACTAAGCCAAGAAATTCTACAATTAGAAGATGATTTATACGTGACCAAAAAAATAGTAGAACAGACAGTAACAGCATATAAAGAAATTATAACTTCAAAGAATATAGTTAATAGTAATGATAAAAATCAATCAGATAATATTATTAATGAGTATGAGAACAAATTAAATGAATTAAATAGGAATCTAAATGAAAGCTTCATAACCATATGGGAAATCTATCAAGAAATATATTCATAATTAAATTTTAATACATCATATAAATCATTATTGGTTATTAAGATGTAGCAATAATTAAAAAAATTTGATAAAATGAAGGAGAAGAGTATGAATAATATAAGTGTAAATATGGAAGGTTTAGGAGATAAAATATCTAATATACAAAATATCTCTAACAGAGTTAGTGGTGTTGGTAATAAGTTAGCATCTATAAGAACTGGTTTAGATAGTGATGTTAAATATAGGCAAAATATAGATGGGAAACTTCGAAATCTATGTAGGGAGATAAATAATCTAGAGAAAAGTATAAACAGAACATCAGAATTTATCAACCAAGCTATAACAGCATATGCAGATGTTGAAAAAAAACTTATGGATAGTTTTAACGAAATAAATGAAGAACCAAAAGCTGATATAATTGATTTAACAGATAAAATTGAAGAATATTATTTAAGTTTAAGTAATAAAATTGCTGATATTTTTGGGGTAATTCAATCTACTATAAAATCGAGTATAGCGCATTTAATAGACTTTTTTGATAAAGACAGTGATGAAGTCATAACTAATAAACAGCCAAAACAAGAAGACGTGTTGATTTCCATGCCAAAACTTGAAGGTATTCTAACTTATGATAATAACAAATATAATGAATATGTAAAGCTTATGCAGCAAAGGTTAAATGAATTAGGTTATAGAGACTCAAGGGGAAAACCATTAGCTGAAGATGGTTATTTTGGAGATAGAACGTTAGAAGCAATAACTAAATTCAAAGAAAATAATAAGTTATGGAATTTTGGAGAATATGAAGGAAAAGTTGGAGAAACAACATGGGAATATTTATTTGTCAAAGCAGAACCCATAGTAGTTAATAAACCAGAAGAAGAAAAAGTGAAAGATAAAGTGCAAGATAAAGTGCAAGATAAAGTACAAGAAAAACCTAAAGTTGAAAACAGTACAAGAAAATATGGTAATCCTAGTTATGATGAGATTGTAAACTATATAGAACAGTACTGTGATGAAATAGGACTTCCAAAAGATATTGGGCTTGCAATAGCATGGACAGAAAGTAGAATGACTCAATATGAAGGGGATAACTTAGCTAATGCAAATGAAAATAAGAATAAAAATGGTAAAGTCACATCTACTGACTGGGGAATAATGCAGCTTAATGATAAATCTTGGAGTGATAAATATGATTTTGAACATATTAGAAATGATTGGGAGTACAATGTAAGATGTGGTCTAGATGTTGCTCTCAATAGATATAATGAAGCAGTAAAACGTAATGAATCCAATATTCCAAGAGCAACATATTCGGGATATAATACATGGAGTAATATTGACAGATATAGGACAGAAAAAGACCAAAGGGATATTAATTTTTATACGTATTATAAAACAAAACCTTGGGAATCTATGATTACCAACGAACAACACAATATAGATGATAATCATCATAATCAACAAGAAACTAAAATTAACACCAACTCCAATTATAATATGGTTGATACTACTTCATGGAATGCAGTAAAACCGAAATATACTTATAATTCAGGACCAAGAACACCTGAAGCATATAATAAATTGATAGATCAATTCAATGTAGAGTCTAATCCAAGGTATGTACCTAGAGGTGGTGCTACATATTGTAATATCTATGCTTGGGATATCTCTATAGCAATGGGTGTAGAATTACCTAGATTTGTAGAGATAAATCAAAAAGGGAATTTAGAAGATGCTACAGGAAAAGCTATAGGACGTAATTTGAAGAAAGGATATATCTTATATCAAGATGAAAAGAATGCTACAGCTACAGAGCTAAATGCTAATAGATTAGCCATTTGGTTAGATGCTCAAGGAGAAAACTATGGATGGAAAGAGATAACACCTGAAGAAGCTCAAAAAAGAGCTAATGAGGGATATACGACTATTTCATGTATTGATGAATCTCCTAGTATAGGACACGTACAAGTTGTTCGTCCTACACCTGACGGTAGCGATTATAATTCTGAAAAAGGAGTTTATCTAGCTCAAGCAGGAGGAAGTTCCTCAATAAGTAATGGTCTTTATTTTAAAGATAAATACGAGAGTGAGAAATATTATAATAGGTATAAATTTTATACCCATGATTAGATTTCTGAAAGGAGAGTAAAATGAAAAAGCAATATGTTGGGCTTATTAGTTGCATAGTTTTGGTTGTAATAATTGGAGCTATAGTGTATTTTTCAACAGAAAATAAAGGAGTAAATGGTACAGGGATAGAAGATTCTGATATATCTTTAGAGCAAAATAAGACTAATAACAATGATAATAAGAAGGATGAAGAAGAATCGGCTGATGAAAAGGTTGATTATAGCAGAATATTAATAGGTATGTGGCATGCAAGTAATCAATTAGGAGATGGATATAATGACATGTACACATTCAATGAAGATGGTACTTTTCGATTTCAGTATAGTCAATATGACAAAGATAGGGAAATTGTAGACTATTCTGGTAAATGGGTTATTTTTAATGATAACTTTCTTACTCTAACAATAGATACAAAACACATTTTAGATACAGAAGTACCATCTGGTGAAAACGAACAACAAGATAATAGAAAAGTTAAGGAAATCGTATTAGTCACTCCAGAAGAACTAAATTATTCTTTGAATGATTTAGAAGAGACAGAAGAATCAAGATTCCCTTTAACTATTAAAATTAATGGTATCAGCTATTGGAAATTAAGCGTACAACAATATAATGACAATATAAATGCCAGTGAAATAGAAAAGTTTACTAATGAAAAAATTAATGAATTCAATGAAGCAGCTTCAAAAGCAGAAAAGACGCCTACACATGAAAATATTATAAAAGCTCATATTATAGGTAAAGTTTTTGATAGTCTTGATATAGAAGAATCTGATAGAAAATGGATAGATGAGAAAAGACAATTTTTAGAAGACAACATAAGTAGTTTTTCTGTGATTTATTCAGGTGTTTCATCTGATAATATTCTGTTTATAGCTATAGTTCAACCACAAATGTCAAACAACTTTGATTTGGCTGATTTAGTTAATGATATAACTGGTACTAAAAATGAAATGGAAATATTAAGTAATATCATGACAATAGAACCTGATGGTTTTTATGCAATTGACTTATACGCAGAAGATTTATTAGGAACTAAGGAGATGATTGAAACTGATAGCCTAAAATTAAAATTTGATGATGAGTATGAATCATTTATAAATAAGGATAAAAAAGAAATTAATGCTTATTTAGAGGTGTATGATAGAAAGATTAAAACTGATTTAACATTAAGTGATAAGTCCTGGAATTTATTCCTATTTAACAATAAATATTTGGATCCGGATGAAATAAATATCCAAGTAAATGGAGAATTAGTTAAGTTAACAAAATAAAAATAAATATTAATATTAAGGTAGAATCATATATTAAGGATTCTACCTTATATATTAGTCAGCACAAAATAATTAAAAGGAAAAGGAATAACCAATCCTACGCTTAAAAGGATATTGGCTATTCCTTTAATACATATTTATAACTATATCAGATAGCCCATTAAAGAATTAAATTAATATGCCTTACCCCAATAAACCATTTTTTTAGCTGGTTTACCGCAGCAAATACACACATCCGAAATTTCTTCCTGTTCAAATGGGATACATCTAGATGTAGCACCTGTTTCTTCTTTTATCTTTTCTTCACAGGCAGTATCACCACACCACATTGCTTTTACAAAACCTGGATTATTGTTCATTATATCCGATAATTCATCCATAGTTGTTGCAGTGTAGGTATGTTTATCTCTATGGATTCTTGCTTTTTCAAGCATACTTTTTTGTACATCTTCTAAAAGCTCAGTTACTTTTGTTTCTAGTTCATCAAGAGATACAAAATATTTCTCTCTAGTATCTCTTCTTACAATTACAGCCTGATTTTTCTCTATATCTTTAGGTCCTAATTCGACTCTTAGAGGAATACCTTTCATTTCATGTTCACTAAATTTCCATCCAGGACTCTTATCAGAATCATCAATCTTAACTCTAGCAAATTTGCTAAGAGCTTCCTTCACTTCATTAGCTTTATCAAGTACCCCTTCTTTTTTCTGCATGATAGGTATGATAATAACTTGTGTTGGAGCAATCATTGGTGGAAGAATCAATCCGTTATCATCTCCATGAACCATTATTATACCACCAAGTAATCTTGTTGACACTCCCCATGATGTTTGATGAACATGAGATAATTTGTTGTCCCTATCTGTATAAGTAATATCAAAAGCCTTAGCGAATCCATCACCAAAATTATGAGATGTACCAGATTGAAGAGCTTTTCCATCGTGCATTAAACTTTCAATAGTATAAGTTGCTTTTGCTCCTGCAAATTTCTCTTTATCTGTTTTTTGCCCTTTGATCATTGGTATAGCAAGAACATCTTCACAGAATTTTGCATATAGATTAAGAATATTAATTGTCTCTTCCATTGCCTCATCAGCTGTAGCATGAGCTGTATGACCTTCCTGCCATAAGAATTCTAATGAACGTAGGAATGGTCTTGTAGTCTTTTCCCATCTAACTACAGAACACCATTGATTGTATAACTTAGGTAAATCCCTATAGGATTGAATCTCATTAGAATAATGTTCACAGAATAATGTTTCTGAAGTTGGTCTTACACATAATCTTTCAGTCAATTTTTCTGTTCCTCCATGTGTAACCCAAGCTACTTCTGGAGCAAAACCTTCTACATGGTCCTTTTCTTTTTCAAGTAAACTCTCTGGTATGAACATTGGCATATAAACATTCTCATGTCCAGTCGCCTTGAATCTGTCATCTAATTGTCTTTGAAGTAATTCCCATATGGCATAACCATAAGGCTTTATAACCATACATCCTCTAACACTTGAATAATCAACTAGCTCAGCTTTTTTAACTACATCAGTATACCATTTAGCAAAATCTTCATCCATTGATGTAATTGCTTCTACAAACTTATCTTTCTTAGCCATAGTTTCACTCTCCTTCTATATCTATATATTAAAAAAACTCCATCCCAAAAGGGACGAAGTTATATTCGTGGTACCACCCTAGTTAATAATCAAAAAATACAATTATTATCTCGTGACCTTATAACGTAAGGTAACCGCTGCATTTTCATACAGAATTCCAAGATAGGTTCAATATTGGTCTCATAGAAGTTTCCCAGCTATAACTCCCTCTCTGAAATGATACATCAATATCTACTAGTTCTCTTCAACATCAAATATCTATAATTAAATTTTAATTACTATTTATTATATGATTCTAATGTAGAATATCATTTTTGTCAAGGCGTGTAATTTTTATATTTCTATATAAATTATAATCTATAGTTATGTTAATTAAAAGAAAAAGTGTTTTGTGATTATACTTACGATTATTTGGAAGCAAAATAGTATATGTATATGTGAAGTAGTGAGGCAGGACGCCGAACCCAGCTTTTTGTTCAGGACGAACAAGTAGCTGGCGAAACATATACATATACTATTTTGCAAAAGCCAAGTCAGAACAAAATACTTTTTCTGACTTACTTGCAATATTACTACTATTCTTTAATAACATCTTTAACCTTTTTAATCAAATAATATATTAAAACTATAATCCATACAGTAACAAAAGGTATAAAAGCTGACAAGAAAATGTTGCTGACACTGAATTCAATACTACCAATAAATTTAATATCAATAAAATTGATACTTGAACAGTACCCTAAAGTTCCCATAAAAATACCTAGTGAAACTGAATATATAATAGCATTTCTTATTAACTTATCTTTATCCATTTTAAACACTATATAGGCAACAATCAAAGCAAAAATGATAATTGCTAAATATCTAATATACATATTATTCTCAAAAGTCAAATCAATATTAATATATTTACTCAATGCTTCTTGAAGTTTATCATTAAATTCCATTGTAAGACCTATCATATAAAAGAAACTGTAAGCAATCATATTAGGTAACATAAGTATTATAGCAATAATTATCAATATACCATGCTTACTATAGTTACCAAATCCCATTATAAGAGCTACTAATATGATAATAATTCCTATTAATCCCATTATTCTATAAGTATTCTTAAAAGCGTTAATTCCACCATTTTTAGAATCACTTTTATAATTAAGCTTTATAAAAAGTTGAATCAATAAACTTAAAATAAAAGTAGTAAACAGATTACTAAAAGTAGCAAAATTAATTGGTATACCTTCTACTAGATTTCCTTTTGTAATCAAGGAAATAAAAAATTGTAACAAAGCAAATATCAAGGAACTTATTACATAAACAATAACATTAGATGAATCAATATTTCCTTTTCTATTAATTTGCTTATTAGCTAACCAAAAAGCTATAACAGGTATAAAAATAAAAATTAGTATTCCAAATTTAATAGTACCTACAGTGTTAAATAATGAAAAGTTGAATATCATGACAGTTATTCTTACTATACTAGTTGCTGTAGCTCCTTTGTCGCCACCTAAATTACCGGACATAAGATTATTGAAATCTTCAAAAAAGGAGATATTAAAAATTATTGATATCACTAAAGAAAAACCTAAAGTAATTAAAAAAGCTATTAATGCAGACCTGACTCCATCAAGCAAAACACTATCTGATTTATTATTATCCATACTTTCCACCTCTCACTATGATAAAACTATATAGATACAATTTTACTTTATCATAAATGTGAAGTCAATATATACAGGTATATTTATTTAGTAGCGTCCGTAATTTTGAATGGCATACATGACAGCTCGCATACTGGTCAATAAACTTCCATTGTTGATGGAACCTGCAGTTAATAAGTTTAGACCTTTACATTCTTTTGCCATTATACAATCTCTTTTCACCTCTTCAATTATCTTATTTTCATCGTTACTCATGAATGTAAATGGAGCTAAACAACCATTGATTCTTGTTCGGGGCATATATTTTCTTATCTCATCAACTAGTACCGTTGGACCAAAATTACATCCAGTAAGATTTAATTTACTCAAAATAGGTAGTAAATGTGCCATTTCTGAGTCTGAATGCTGAAAGCGTTTATCCTTTTCATTAGGTGACCAATAATTAAAAACTCTTTTTAAAACTGGATAGCCAAAAAGTTCATACATTTCTGGAGTAAGTAAAGAACAATTATCATCAGCAAAAGAAAACCCATGAGGAGCTTCTCCAGGACCATAACCAGCTTCTTCATCCATGACTTTACCCATTTTAATGATTACATCACTAATAGTTTCACTAAACTTTTTTGCTAGATCTGGTATATCATAGATCAGATAAATCAGGTTAATATCCCCATAAATAGACATAGCTAAAGTAACTGGACCTCTAACATGGCGTAATAACTTGGGCTTTTTACCATAGGTCTCAAAAATTCTTTTCTTTTCACTCTCCCAATCAGGAGGTAACATGAATTCTCTTATATCCATCTTGTCTACTTTATCAAGAACTTTTTCCAGTTCTTGAGGTGTGGTGCAAGAACCATGAAGCCAAATACTATTATTATTATCCTCATAACGACCACCAAAAACTTCACCAATTTGCTTTATCTTAGGAAAGGTTTCATCTTTAGTGGGAAACTCTTCCTTTAACAACCTTTTTCCTACAATTTTTTCAGCTTTATCATTATATCGTTTGTTTAATTCTATTCTGAATTCTCTTGGTGTGTATCCCCAGGGATTGCCTTCTTCACCTAACTCAGCAAAAACACATTCATCACTCATTCTAATACCTAATGCGACTTGTGGAGAATCTGCATTAAAGCAATTATCCTTATGAGCTGACTCATCATCCTTCCAAAACATTTCTAAATCAACAGGTAGCATAATTATAACCTCCAATTTGTAATATTTGATAATTAAATTATAGGGATATTTACATAATTGAACAATGTAGTATATAATAGAATTTGTAATATCTTATTATAAAGTGAGGTGTCTTATGGAATCAGTTGATTACAATATTTTAAAAAATATTATGCCTGAATTGAAGTATAGTGTTCGTAGAGTGTGTACTCCAAGTTGGTCATTTAGAGGACCATTTTATAGGCATAATTTTATTTTAATCTATGAGGGTAGAGCGCATTTTGAGAAAAATAACAAAGAAGTATATGAAGGAAGTAAAGGGGATTTAATATATTTTCCTCCTTGTTCAGATAGATATGCGTATACTTATAAAGATGATTTGATGAAGTGTTATGCAATAGGATTTCAATATACATGCCCCAAATTCAATGATGAGTCTAATGAATGGGAGTTAAAGACTACACCTTTACCATTTGATTTAGGTCAAAAGATTAACGATGAATATTTTTTTGGTGCAATAAAAAAGACAATGAGTGAATTAAACAGCCTCTGGCTTTCAAGTAAACCTTTTAAAGAATTAAAAATGAAAGCCTATTTCATGGAATTAATGAATTATCTTATATCTTGGAAGACACAAGAAGGAGTAAACTATTATAATATAAAAAAAGTGGATACGATTATAGACTATATGTGTAAACATTATAAAGAAAAGATTACACTAGAGGAGTTAGCTTCAATGGTTAACATAAGTGTATCTTATCTAGGAAATATATTTAAAGAAGTAACCCAAAAATCACCTATAGATTATTTGATGGATATACGATTAACCAGAGCCAAACAATTAATAGATGATGGGTATAAAATATCAGAATGTGCTAAAAAAACAGGTTTCAGTGATATTTATTATTTTAGTAAATATTTTAAGAAACACGAGGGTATGACCCCCACAATGTATGCAAAAAGAATATAAGATTCATCTTTTCAAATCTAGAATATTGTGCTTTAGTAAAAACTGATATTAAACCAATGTACTGGGTAAGTAAATGGTCCTTGTTATATATACAGTTTTTATATATAATAAGATTTAATACGAATATAGTGATAATAATAAAAGATGGAGAAAATTAAAATGAAAAAATATATAATTATATTGATATTAGTCACAATAGGAATAGCTTTTTTTTGGTATAACGGTACATATAAGATTAACGAGGATGAAATAGACAAGAATATAACTCAATTCGTAAATAGGAAAAATGATAATGACTCATTAAAAATCAATATTGAAGAATCAGTGGATATTGGTTATAGAAGAATTGTTTGTTTTACAACGGATAATGGATTATTAGGAGAAGCTTTCTTAAAGAAGGGTATTAATAAAAGGTTCAAGATAGAGTGGACAGGTTATGGTAATAATATATACCGACATAAAGTTATAAAGATTGGGAATAAGAAATATTTTACTGTTATAGGTAGAAATTATGATTTGCAGATTGCAAAAATAATTGGAAATTTCAAGGATAAGACTTATGAATTAGAGGTTCCACAGCAAGAATATTTTATAATTTATTGTGAAGTAGAGAATAACTTTAGTGAACATCCTGCAATAAGACTTTTTGATAGTAATAATAATGATATTACAGATGATATTTATGAAGCTTATAGTTTGGATTAATATTCTTGTGATAGAGTTGGTATTTTATGGTAGTTAATGATTCATGATTTCAATAGCTGTCATTTAGGAGGTTTATTTATGTATATTCATGAAGCAAAATTAAAAGTAAGATATGTTGAAACAGACCAGATGGGGGTAGTACATCATTCAAAATATTACCCTTGGTTCGAGATGGCAAGAGGGGAATATATAACTAAAATAGGAATGACTTATGGAGGAATGGAAGAAGAAGGTATCATGATGCCTGTATTAGAATCATGGTGTAAATATATAGATGGCGCCAAATATGAGGATGAACTTATTATAAAGGTCTGGATAGAAGAAATGAATCCAGTCAAAATGGTTTTCAATTACCATGTGGTAAGAGAGGAAGATAATAAGATTATTGCAAAGGGCAGTACCAAGCATACTTTTGTAGACAAGAACTTCAAGATAGTCAACATAAAAAAGGTCAAGCCTGAAATGTGGGAGAAATTAGAAAAGATTTATTAAATTGGATATATTTTGGAAATAAATCTAATAAACATTTTTGTTATCATTAGGTTAATCCACAATAATTAAACTGTGTGGAATAATACTTGTATTAGCAAAAGAGAGTTAGGTAATTTCCAATGAAGAATAATAAATTATATTTGATGCTCATTATTATATTAGTAGTTATAGGATATCTCCTAATAAACTATCCTACAACAGTAGGTTTGGCTGATAACTCTGATTTTTATAGAGTCATACAGCCTGAAGGTTTATCTAGCTATGAAAATAATAAATTTTTTTATGCTCAACAAGATTTTGCATATGTAAAAGAATTCAGTAATGTATTAGATAATATGAAGTTTATAATTAAACCCAATATCAAGAATATAAGTGGGTATGAATCTACACATACGTTGCTAATTAAATGTGCTCAACTAATTAATGGATTCGTCAAATATTATAAATATGGAAAAATCATAGATTTTGATATAAGGGCTTTATCTATACTGTATTTAGTAATATTCAGTTTAGCTATAGTTTTATTTGTGAGAAGTTTTCCTGTGAAAAATATAATTTTAAAAAGTATCCTTTTCCTGCTCACTATATTTATCTATTTTGATAAAGGGTACTTGGTATATTTTAATTCATTTTATGGGGAGCCTTTAATACTTGTATCTATATTATTATATATTGGGAGCTTACTGCTGATTATTTATAATAATGAAGATAGAATTCTATTATATATTGTTAATCTTGTTTCAGGTTGTATCTTTATAGGTGCTAAAGTAGCTAATATACCTCTAGGTCTTATAATGATTATTTTCTCTGGGTTCCTATTCTATTATAAAAAAGATAATAAAATCAGATTAGTCATAATTATAGGTAGTTTGTGCATGTTAATCACTTCAATCTATTATTATGTGTCTGTGCCTCAGTGGATGTGTGATGTAAATAGATACCATTCGCTTTTTTATGGTGTTCTAAAAGACTCAGAAGAACCAGAGGAAGACTTGAAATATCTTGGCATAGATGAAGAATATCTAACCCTGCAAAATACCAATGGATATATGGATCACAAGGGTTATGATATGTATAGCGAAGATTTCAAAGAAGAAGTATATGAAAAAGCAACTCCACTAAAAATAACCTTTTATTACCTAACTCACTTAAATAGATTATTGGAAAAAACTAAATTATCTGCTGCTTCAAGTGCTGTATTAAGACCGCCGTACTTAGGTAATTATACTAAGAATGATTATAATGAGGCACTGAAATTTGATGAACGCTTCAGTTTATGGGAACGAATAAGAAAGTTAACCTATGATTTTGCTCTCTGGATAATAATTCTTATATTCTTGAGTTTTATAATAACAAGTCTAGTTTCATTAATAAAAAGTAAGAAAACAATGGATATCAGCCAGTTTAGACTTTTGATGCTATTTAGAATCATGATATTAATATTTTCAGGCAGCCAGTTCATTCTACCTGTTATAGGTAATGGAGAAGCTGACCTTATTAAACATATGTTTCTGTTCAATGTATTATTGGATATGATGATAATATTTATTTTTGTGGACTTATGTAAACTAATAGAGATAGGGGAAATTAAGATAGTTGTTGGAATTATCAGCACTCTAATATGCATCATAGTATTAATAATATCAATAAATATCAGTTATAAAAACAATAGGGTTGTTTTTGGACAATATAAAAATAAGGATATTGTTTGGGAGGTTCTTGAAGAAACAGATGAATACTACTTTGTAGCTTCTAAGGATATAATTGATTGTAGATATTTTGATGAAGATAATTCTAACCTATGGATGGATTCTGATATTAGAAAATGGCTTAATAAAGAAACTGATAATGGTTTTTTATCAGGATTCACTAATGAGCAAATAGATAAAATTAAGGAAATACCTTTAAAAACGATTCTATCACCAGATAAAAGTTCGTTGATTCAGACAGGAGAACAACCACACTATTGGTATTGTATACCAGCTTACGTAATCCAAAATGCTGACATAGCCTATGGAAATGTGAATAGGGAAAAGGTATTCATGTTAAGTGTGGAAGATTTTGACAAGTATGTAATAAATAAAAGGAAAGGTAACAGTTACTGGCTTAGAACACCATATACTAATCCTAGATTTGTTAGAGTAGTTGGTCAAGATGGATTTGTATATCATAAAGAGGCTGTAATAACTGATATAGGGGTTGTGCCTTGTATGTATATACAAAAATGAATAGTTTTGTTATAATATGTAGCAATATAAAAATATTGATAATTGATATATTAAAGTGTATACTAGTATTGGTTAAATATTGAAAAATATTTCAGCCATAGGGAGTATTTATATGTTTAAGGAGTGGTTATAAGTGGAGCTTGCAGTTGTTATACCTGTCTATAATGAAGCTCAGGCGATATGTAAGAATTTTGCTGTCATCTATGACACATTTTTACAAGATGATATTTCATGCCAATATATCATAGTTGATGATGGATCGTCAGATACGTCGTGGCTTGAAATAAGTAAGTTACAAAAAGAATACAGTAATGTATCAGCCATTAGATTTGCCAGAAATTTTGGTAAAGAGATGGCTATTTGTGCTGGTTTGGATAATATAGATGCAGAGAGATATCTTATTATGGATTCTGATTTGCAACATCCGCCAAAATGTGTAAAGGACATGCTTTTACTTATGGATAGGTCACAGGTAAATATTGTTGATGGAGTTAAGCAACAAAGAGGAAAAGAAAATTTTCTTTATAGATTCTTTGCAAAAGGATTCTATAAGATATTAAAGAATACTACAGGTCTTGACCTTAATGATTCTTCGGATTTTAAATTGATTGACCGTAGTGTAGTAGATACAATCAGACAGTTTAGAGAGAGCAATCTATTCTTTAGAGGGTTAATTGACTGGGTTGGTTTTGAAAGAACTAATTATTTCTTTACAGTGGAAGAGAGAGTGGAAGGAGAGTCAAGTTTTTCTCTTTTTAGACTAATGAAATTAGCTTTTAATGCTATACTTTCTCACACAAGCAAACCTTTGTACCTAACTTTTTTTGGTGGTGCTATTTTTCTATTGTTTGCTGTAATTTTAGGTATTCAAACCTTAGTTAATTATTTTTCAGGTAATGCTGTCAGTGGATTTTCAACAGTCATATTACTGATACTTTTTACTGGATCTGTGATTATGTTGTCATTAGGGATGATAGGAGTATATATATCACGTATTTACGATGAAGTAAAAGGTAGACCTAGATATATTGTATCTCAAAACCTTAGCAGAGGTATTAAGAAGGACAGGAAAATCATATGATAAAAAGACTAATTGATTATATAAAAGAAATAATGCATAATGAACAATTTCAGAAGATTTTCAGGTATGTATTTATTGGTGGCTTGACTACTTTTGTCAGCTTTGGAGTGTTCTGGCTTCTAGCCTATCCAGTTAAAATGAACCCTAATATAGCAAATATAATATCAGTTATATGTGCAGTTATATTTGCTTATGTTACCAACAAGATATTTGTTTTTAGGAGCAAATGCCGTACTACCAAGGAACTTGTAATTGAAGCGTTTAGTTTCTTTTCATCTAGGGGTATAACTATGTTAATTGAGATAGGTGGAGTATTTGTACTTACATCATTGAGAATAGAAGCTATGATATCAAAAATAATCATAAGCGTATTAGTACTTATACTTAATTACCTGTTTTCACAGTTTTTGGTATTCAGAACATGATTTCAAATAAGGGAGATAAATAAATTGAAGGATATTAATAAAAGTTTTTGGAATAAACACGGATTGATATTTATAACGTTATTAACTTTTATAGTAACTGCTATAGTTAATTTTAACGTTAGGTTATATGGAGATGATTTTTTCTATGCATGTTTTACCCGCATAGATTTTGACTATTTTATAACTAGACATTTAGACCATTACATGAGAGCCAATGGTAGAGCGATAGTACATTTATTTGTAACTGTTTTTTTAGGGATAAATCAATATTTTTGGGCTATTTGTAATTCTTTAATGCTTGCAGGGATAGTTTGCTTTGGAGCAAAGATTTGTATGGGAATGGAAGTAAAAGAAAAAAAATCACTGATAGGTTATTCAGCAGTTATTATGGCAGTAACTATTTTCTTCTTGGACCCTAATCTAACAAGACAAAGCGTTTACTGGCTTACAGGTTCATTTAATTATGTTTATCCTATTTTTATGCTGCTGGTTTATTGGTACTTGTTGAGTCGTTCTACATATAGTAACAAAATGAGATGGTATGTTCCAATAATAGGCTTTTTGGCTGCGGCAACTGTTGAGCAAGCAAGTGTCATGACTTTTGGATTGACTTTACTTATGTTATTGGAAAAAAGAATCATCAGAAAAAATAAAATTAACAAGATGGAAATATTGATGTTGATAATAGTGGCATTAGGTATGCTGTCTGTTATTTGTTCACCAGCTGTATTTTTACGTGCATCCATTGAAGATTCACCTGTAAAAGGATTCTTACCTTTGATTAAACATAATCTAATTAAACAAGGTGACTACTTCATGTTTTCAAAGATCATGTTACCTTATCATATGTTAGCCATAGTAGCTTCTTTTGGGGTTATAGGCAAATACGGAAAAAGCATATCGGACAAGTATAGGTGGACAAAAAATCTAGCTGTCATTTTAGGTGTTAGTGCATGTATAGGTTTATTATTACAGACACTAACAGGAAAAGTTCTTAATTATTATGGTATGTTAGGAAGATTTGGTATTGAAGCATTTATTGGTTTAGGTTATTTATATACATTGATATATGCAGGAATACTAGTATATAAAAATAAATTTATCACCAATAATGCACTTCCGATCATAGCAGTCATATTAGGTTTTGGTGCTCAATTTATGATGATTATATCACCTGTTTTTGGACCACGAAATCTTGTATATCCTATATTCATGCTGGCTTTATACAGTGCATGTATAATACCAAGGCTGAATAAGTATGGTATCTCAGCCATTTGTGGATGTCTAAGTTGTATAGTGTTCAATTTACCTTGGCTATTGCCTATTCCTATCACTGCATATATGTTGGTGACTGCTAATAAGGGTAAATACAACAAAGTGAAATATAAGAAGCTAGGTATTGCAACTGGTTATTTAACTGTTGCATTGGTTTCATTAACTATTTTGATACCTACTATAAAGGGATATGCTGATAATGCTGTAGTGTATGATAAAAATGTTCAAGATGCAAAGAAATTTATTGAAGAAAATAAAAAAGGACCTATTAATCAAAAGAAATTACCTAAAGAGATATATGGTTGGGTAATGCCTTACCATAATAGTTATTACTCTTCTTATTATGATTTATATCTTGGATTTGATAAAGATTATGAGGTTAATTGGTTGGAATAAAATAAAGAAGAAGAGAAGCTGTCTTATAAGAATGTAAGGCAGTTTTTTATTAGCTTAATTAGGGAGAGAATAATGAAAAAAAATATATATGAGAAATTACAGATTAAGACAATATATATAATCTTATGTTTTATGGGATTTGTTTTTATAGAATTAAATTATTATAGAAGATTGGGACATATATCTCCAGAAACATGTAAAGAATTGATGTTTAACATAATGATATATAGTATTCTTCTATGGTTAGTTTCCATACTAAGGGAACATTTTAAAAAGTAATAAATATAATATACTAAAAAATAATTTATAGGCGTAAATATGAATAATTGTTACTGTGTTGAAAACAATTCAACCAATGAAGGTTCCTTGATATTTCAGTCACGTACAAGAAATTTTGATAACACCATACTACCGATATCAGGTGCAACAATAACAATAAAAGATAAAGATGGAAATATTATTAGCGTAGAAGAAACAGATGAATTAGGTAAAACCAAAGAAATATTCTTAAAACCTTCCAACCAATATAATGCAGAAATAAAATATGGAGAGTACAAAATAAATCTTGAGAATATTAAGGTTTATGAAGAACAACCCAACATTGTTGAAACAAATTTGCCGCCTCAAGGTATTAGATTTGGTGCTCCTTTAAGAGGACCTATAAGAGAACCTATTATCATTAATAAGAAATTCAAACAACATAAAGAATTAGATACCTTAATGAAATCTGATATTAAATCCAGTGAATCTAATGAGATACACCCATTCAAGATACCTATGATATTTACTGTATATGATGTTATCAACAAGAAAAATCTTAAAGTCGCCTTTATCGACTATATAGCTAACGTTGCTGATAATGAAGTTGGCAAAGATTGGCACGATAATGCTATAAAAGCGAATATTTTAGCTATAATATCATTTGCATTATTTAAACATTATATTGAAAATAAAGATAAGGACTATGATATTACAAGTTCAACAGCTGACCAAGATTATGATCCAGAGATAATAGCCAGTCAATATAACCCAAGGGTAAGGCATATGGCATATGATTTATTTAGCGAATATTTAAGAAAACCATTACCTAATGAAATGCAGTTATATGAATATAGACCTTGGAGTTGTCCTAGTACAAGTAAATATTGTATGTTACAAAACAAAGCAAATGAAATGGCACAAAAAGGAGCAAGCCTTATGGAGATATTAAGAAGTTTTTATGGAAAAGATACTTTTGTTGAAAAAGGAGTAGCCCTTGATTATCCTGTGGGTGACTTAGTAGAAGGGATAACCACAAAACCTCGACCCCTTGTAAAAGAACTACAGCAAATGCTGAATATCATATCCAATAATTATCCCACAATCAACAAACTAGAAGAAGATGGAATATTCGGTAAGAAAACAGTAGAAGCTGTAAAAAACTTTCAGTATATTGCCAATCTCCCTATGACTGGAAAGGTAGATATGTCTACATGGATAAAATTACTTGATTTTTCGGGGAAATTACCATCTCCAATCGTATAAGACTATAATTTATTTATATATACAATGTTTTTGTACAGACCACTAATTTTAAATAGACTTTAGTGGTTTAATTTTTTCCTGTTTTCAAATTAGACATATCTTTCATATATCTTAGAAAAACCATCCCTCTATAATGTGAAACAAAGTATTAGCTAGAAAGCTTTACTAAAATGTATAATATTATCCATATTGAAAAATACTATTATGGACTTTATGAGCAATAACAAATATGAGCATTTTAAGTTCTGGTTTACATAAAATGGTGTTTAGGAGGCAGAGAATTGAAGACCATAACCATATTGGTACCATGTTATAACGAAGAAGAAGTAATTGACATTTTTTATGATGAAGTGGTAAAAGTAATTAATGATATAGATTATAGATTTGAACTTTTATTTATTAATGATGGGAGTAAAGATAGGACTCTAGCCAAAATAATATCCTTGAGATTACGTGATAGCAGGGTTTCATATGTAGACCTATCAAGAAATTACGGAAAAGAAATAGCTATGGCTGCGGGACTTGACTATGCTTCTGGGGATGCAGTCATCATAATGGATGCTGATTTACAAGATCCTCCAAGGCTTATACCAGTGATGATAAAAGAATGGGAAGCAGGATATGATGATGTCTATGCTAAGAGGTCCAGTAGAAAAGGTGAAAGCTTCACAAAAAAATTCACTGCTCATTGTTTTTATAGATTATTAGGAAAACTAGCAAAAGTTGAAATTCAAGAAGATACAGGTGATTTTCGTTTACTTAATCGCCAAGCCGTTGATGCTCTAAAGCAGTTTAAAGAAACTGGAAGATATACAAAGGGATTATTCAGTCTAATAGGATTCAATAAGAAAGAGATACTATTTGATAGAGATGAAAGGGTAGCAGGGAAAACCAAATGGAACTATTGCAAATTGATTGGACTAGCAATAGAGGGTATAACTACATTTACAATCATGCCTCTTAGAATAGCCACATTCATAGGAAGCATAACTGGTATTGGTGCATTCATCTATATGATATATATTGTACTTAGAACATTAATTATAGGGATTGCTTTACCTGGCTATGCGTCCCTTATTAGTATTATGTTATTTATAGGCAGTATTCAGTTGGTCAGCATAGGAGTATTAGGTGAATATGTTGGCAGGATTTTCAATGAAACCAAGAATAGACCTTTGTATTTTATCAATAAATATGAAAGTACTAAAGTATAACATAATATTAAGAGGTGTTAGATTTGAAAAGGTTACAGAAAATATTTGATGTATATATGATACTATTCTTTGGACTAGTTTTCGTTATAAATATATATTTTATCTATGTAGAGAAATTGAACATTCTCTATATTATACCTGTTTGTGTTCTATTTTTCATTCTTTATTTAATTATTAGACTAAGAATTCCTTATTTTGGTCTATTTCTATTTATATTTTCATTGGTAACTAAGATTGCTATGATTATAATTGTGAGAACTCCACCAATATCAGATTTTGAGGTAATGTTAAGAGCTGCTAGGTTATTTGCTATTGGTGATTACTCATTCAAAGAGTTTCAGTACTTCTCATTTTTTCCATATCAGACCATATTTGCAGTTTATCAAGGATTGATTATCAAGACATTCGGTGACAGCGTGTTTCTATTAAAGATTATCAATTGTTTTTTTATTGCTGTTACCAATTACTTGGTTTATAGAATAGGCAAGATCATATTCAATGAATTTGTAGGAAGGGTTGCTGGGGTTTTACATGCCGTCTATATTCCAATATTTTTTATGGCGCCAGTACTTACTAACCAGCATATAGCCACATTGTTTTATTATATAGGATTATACTGTATTGTTAAGTGCCAGAACAGTTATAAAAAATGGATTCTTGCAGGGCTGTTCATTGCAATAGGTAATTCACTACGTCCTATAGGGATAGTTTTCATACTGGCTATTTTCATCATGAGTATTTTCAGTTATTATAGGCAAACCAAAGAGATAAATCTCAAACATTTTGGAGTATGCCTTATATCCTATCTTATCATATTCTATAGTATTTGGAGTCTCAGCATTGTAACAGGAGTAACAGACAACGGACTTAAAAACAATAATCCTTATTGGAAATTCGTCACAGGATTGAATGAGAAGACATCAGGTCGTTTTTCTGAAGAAGATGCTAAGACATTGATGCTGTATGATGTTCCTATTGATGAAGAATTATTATCCAAGGAAAAAGAATTGATAAAAGAGCGTATATTAATATCTCCAACAAGAATGTTATCCTTGATGGTCAAAAAAGTCAGGTATATGTGGGGAGATTTTGAATTGGGTGTATTCACTTTTCCACATCTAATAGGTAAAGATATAAGAAAAGCAGGAATAAGCTTTGACTATATATATAGGCAGGTGCAGGAGTTCGAGAAAATCTTCTATACGTTAATAATAGGTTTTGTTTTATACGGACTGATAAGATATTATAGAGCTGATAAAACAGGCTATGTATATTTATTATATTATGCATTAACCATTTACACAGGGGTACACTTCTTGATTGAAATAAGTTTCAGATACAAATATGTAGTTATGCCCATGGTTTTTATTCTAGCTGGAAACGGTGTATTTATTATGGCTGATAGAATAAAAAGTAAAAAAATGATATAATAAGTAAAATAATATCAAAGGTTGTGAAAAACATGATATGTAATACGCTGATTAACATATTAGATGATTTTAATGATGATGTAGCCTATATTTCTAAATTCATGAAACCAGAAAAAGTTATTAATATTGCTAATGCAAATAAGGATTCGGTAGATGTGCTAACTGATATGGGAAGATTCTTGAGTGAGCAGTTAGAGGGTACTAGGATAATCAAAAAAAGTTATACTAATCCTTTACAGTTAAAAAAGATAATTGATAATCATGTTGAACATGACACAATAATCAATATTTCATCAGGAGATAATCTATCAGCTGTTATCGCACATCAAGCAATGATTGACCATGATATTACTTTGATATATATGGATATTGGAGAAGAAAAGATTTATAAACTAACTAAAAAAGGGATAAAAGTAATTAATTATGATAATATAAATTTCCGTGTGAAAGATTATGTTTCCATTACAGGAGGCAAAATCGTAACAGATGAGACTTTTGATTATATAATTGAAGATTATAACAATATGCTTGATATTATACTCGATAACTACGAATTGTGGATTAGAACCAGAGATTATATAAGAAATAATCTAGTCAGTCAGTCTGATGACAGTATAGTTACTAGGTCATCTGAAAATAATCAAGACATAGTGTATTTGTTCAACAAGTTTTCAAGTATTGATTGTGTTAGAAGTATAAGAGAGAATGGAAACAATATAATAATAGTATTTAAAAATGAAGATATCAGGAATTATATATTATCAGGAGTCTGGCTAGAACATTTTACTTATAATATTGTTAAAGAGAACAGTAAAGTGTGTGATGTAAGAACAGGGGTCAGATTCTTATGGGATGAGGATAGGATTGAAGTTGAGAACGAAATGGATGTCATAGCAGTTGCTGGATCATCTTTGATATGCATATCTTGTAAAGATACCAAAAGATATAATAGTGGAGCCCTTAACGAACTGGATATCTATGCAGAACAGCTAGGGGGTTCCACCGTCAAAAAGATTCTAGTAGCTACAAAACCATCAAAAGGTCAATATGTGGATGAAAGAGCCGAGAGAATGGGGATAAATCTTGTACTTTTTGATGGAGATGTGGATAAATTCAGAAAATGTCTATATGATATCATTGATGCATAGTTCAGCAATAACCATTAGTTTATTAGGTTTATAAGGGGCATAAGTGGAAATAATGCTTTACAATTTAACGATTTTATTGTATTTTGGTTTAATAAATAAGTTTATTAGCCTATCTAGTCTAAAAAACTGTAATTATTGTAGCTTCTATTGTACAATAATAATGATGATTATATGAAAGGTGAGGTCTAATTTATGTGCAATGTTCAATCGTTTATAGATTTAATAAATAAAGAAGTAAAACCAGCTACTGGTTGTACTGAACCAATAGCCATAGCACTTTGTGTTGCAAAAGCAAAAGAAGTATTAGATGAAGATGTAGAAAAAATTGAACTATTGTTAAGTCCTAATATCATTAAAAATGCCATGGGTGTAGGAATACCAGGAACAAGTCAAGTTGGTATACATATAGCTGCTGCTCTTGGTGCCATTGTGGGTGAATCAAAATTAGGGCTTGAAGTGTTATCTAAAGTAAAAGAAACCCATGTGAATCAGGCTAACAACATTATAAATGAAAATAGAATTAAAATAGAAGTAGCAGATAAAGACTGTAAATTGTATATTGATGCAACTGTTATCGGCAAAAATAATAAAGCTCATGTAATAATTCAAGGTGGTCATACTGATATAGTATTCATATCTTACAATGATGATGTTATTATGGATAAATTATCTGAAGTAGTTGAAGTAGAAGACTATAAAGTAGCCATTTGTATTGACAGCATTTATAGATTTGTACTGAATACACCATTTGATGAAATAAAGTTCATACTTGAAGGTGCCATAATGAATAAAAAAATAGCACTTGAAGGTTTGAACAAAGAATATGGACTGAAGGTAGGAAAAACCATAGAAAAAAATATCCAGAACAAGTTGATAGCTGATGATATGAAAAACTACGCCATCAGGTTATCAGCAGCAGCATCTGATGCTAGAATGGCAGGATGTCCACTCCCTGTTATGACTAATTCAGGAAGTGGTAATCAAGGAATAACTGCTACTTTACCAGTAGTAGCTGTAGCAGAATGGTTACATAAAAGCGAAGAAGAATTAGCTAGAGCATTAATTCTTAGTAACCTAGTAGCAATACATATTAAAACCAATCTAGGAAAACTATCTGCTCTATGTGGAGTAATTGTAGCAGGTATTGGAGCTGGCTGTGGTATGACATACCTTCTAGGCGGCGATATACATAATATCAAATCAACCATTAAAAATATGATTGGTGATGTAAGCGGGATGATATGCGACGGAGCAAAGACAGGTTGTGCCTTGAAAGTAGCTACTGTAGTAGAGGCTTCATTCAATTCAACCATACTATCTCTCGGAGATATTGAAATAACCAAAACCGAAGGTATCATCGATGAAAACATAGAAACCTGCATCAAAAATCTAACCTGCATAGGCTCAAAAGGAATGGAAGAAACAGACAAGATGATACTAGATATCATGATATCTAAAAGTAACAAATAATTATTATACGGTAAATAATTCTTAAACAAAGACATATATTGATAACCATCAAGCTAAAATAAGAACTAGCCAAGCAGAGAAGGTACAGGGTAATATGGAGCAACGAGCCATGGATGGCGAGTTCAGCAGTTTTAAACACGGACGTTTAATCTGCTGACGTAATATTACCCTGTACCTTCTCTGCGGAAATACGCCACTTATTCAATTATATTATTCTTATGCCAACTCTTTATAAAAAGATGTTCTAACCTTATGCTGTCTATGCTTGAATCTCTGCCATTGAGAACGAACTTTTTTATTACTTTCAAGTTGAGGATTAAGGTCAGCAGAATGTATACCTTTTTTATTACAAGATATAATAAGTTCCCTGAATAATATAGCATTAACTCCTCGATTCTGAAACTTAGGGTCAACTGCTATCTGAACAATTTCTAACCTTTTATTTAATTTAAGAGCTTTCAATAGATATATGAAACCAAAAGGTAAAATACGTCCTTTACCTTTTTTTATTGCTTTTGCAAGAGAAGGAAAACCTAAGACATAAGCAATTAATTCATCATTTTCATCTAAAACAAACTTCACGAAATTAGGGTTAATGAAACTTATGTACTGTTTTGTATATAACTTGATCTGTTTATCGGTTAAAGGAGTAAATTCATATAGTTCCTTGAATGCTGAATTGATTAGTGAGAATAGTTTAGGTACGTAAGGAATAATGTCTTTTTTACTTTTTGCTTCTAAAACTTTTAGATTATTAGTCTTAATTGAACGTTCTGCCACTATTTTAACAGGTTCAGGTACTTCGTCAGGAATTATTATTTCATATTCAAACCAATCCACATCCTTTGAATAACCTAGCTCTTTCAAGTAATCCACATAGTATGAGTGATTATATATGGTAGTCATGGTTCCTAAGTATTCAAAACCCTTAATAAGCATACCTTCCAAATCAAAATCACTAAACCCAAGAGGACCTTGAATCTTAGTCATTCCTTTTGAGATAAGCCATTCCTCTGCTGTTTCTAATAATAGTTTTGCAACTTCCATATCTTCAATGAAGTCGATATAGCCAAAACGACCAGCTTTTTCATTCCATAGATCAATTGCTGCGTAATTTATGATACCAGCAATTCTTCCAACAACTTTACCATCCTTATACGCTAGCCAATACTTGGATTCACAAAAATCCATAGCTGGATTTTTATCTTTTCTTAATGTATTAAGTTCATCTACCAGCAGTGATGGAATATAATTTCTGCATTTCTTATACAGCCTAGTAGGAAATTTTACAAAAACTTTTAAATCTTTTTTAGAAGTAACTTCAACGATTTCAATCACAAAAAGTCCCCCATTCATATAAAATAAGTTCAGTCCTTTGTTTAAATAATACAATAAGTACAAATAATATAAAATAATTCAAAGAAAATCACTTGTACTACATTTTATACCATACATAAAATTATTATATCATAATAGTTGCAAGTATAAAAACAATTTTCTATATTTTAATCTATGATAGTATTAATAATTTAATCATTAAATTTATTAAATGAGCTATAAAAGCAACAAAGAATAAGATAGCTATAATTTAGTGATTCCCAAAAAAATATTGCATTATTTTATTATAGATGTTAAGTCAAACTAATTCGTGAGTAATTGTTCTTTAATTTTACTCAAAAAAGATAAAGGGTATTGACAAAACAGTAACTTCTATATATACTGTGCATATACAAAATATACAGTATAATAATTACGTATAGGAGGTTCGTTACATGATAGAAGTGAAGAATTTAACCAAGATATATAAGCTTAACAGTAAACAGAAAAGAGAATTAAAAACTAAAGAGAGTACTAAAATAGCTGTTAACGATATTTCATTTTCTGCTAATCAAGGTGAGATATTCGGTCTTTTAGGACCTAATGGTGCAGGGAAGACTACAACCCTAAGGAGTATAGTTACCCTACTGAAACCAACTAAAGGTTCTATAAATGTTAATGGATATGATGTTGTAAAAGATAGTTCGGAAGTTAGAAAAAGGATAGGATTCCTGACTAATGAATTAAAATTAGATGAACATTTTACACCTGATTATACTATGGAGTTTTTTGGCAAACTTCATGGAATGACTAATGATCAAATAACATCAAGGAAAAAGGAGCTTTTTGATTACTTCAAGATAAATAAATTTGCTGATAAGAAGATAAGCGAATTGTCAACAGGTATGAAACAAAAGCTTTCAATAGCTGTCAGTGTAGTACATGACCCGGACATCGTTATATTTGATGAACCAACTAATGGATTGGATATAATTACAGCAAGAGCAGTTGAAGAGTATCTAGTAACTCTAAAAGAAAGAGGAAAACTAGTTATCATTTCAACACATATCATGACAGTAGCCAGCAAGCTGTGTGATAGAGTAGCCATTATCATAAATGGAAAAAAAGTTATTGATGGTACCATACAAAATGTTTTGAATGAAACAAAAACCGAAAATCTTGAAGATGCCTTCTTTGAATTATATAAAAAAGCAGTTAATCATGGCTAGAGGACTAATGTATTATAATTAAATATGTAGGGAAAGGACGTTAATATTATGTTAAGAGATATATTGAAAAAAGAATTAAAAAGAGTTTTTACTGATCGTAGATTAGTTTTTTCAGCATTCATTTTACCAGCTCTTAGTATCTTTATTGTTTATACAATAATGGGAAGTATGCTTTCTAATATGATGGATGATATAGAAGAACATACATCTACAGTATATATTCAAAATGCTCCAGTACAGTTTCAAAAAGTTGTAGATGAAAAAAAGCTGAATATGAGTATTACTTATATAGATATGACCGAGGATACTACATCAATAAAGGAACAAATCAAAAATGGAGAAGTTGACATGATGGTTAAATTCGAGGATGGGTTTTTAGATAAGGTCAATAATTATAAAAACCTAGAAATACCACCAGAAGTCAAAACATTTTATAATCCATCTGAAGAATATTCACGGGAATCAAGGAAAAGATTTATTGAAATTGCTTTGAATAAATATGAAACTCAGATTTTGACAGATAGATTTGGGGATATTAACAATGTTGTTGCATTTGATGTTGATAGAAATTCTGATGAATCAATCGTTGTTGACGAGAAAAAAGCATCTGGTCAAGGAATTTCTATGATATTGCCTATGCTTATAGCTATAATTTTGTTCTCTGGAGCAATGGGGATTGGTATGGATACTATTGCAGGGGAAAAAGAAAGAGGAACAATGGCTACATTGTTGTTGACACCTGTTAAGAGGGAGACAATAGCTCTTGGAAAGGTAATTGGTCTAGGGATAGTGGCTATTGTAAGTGCCATAGTGTCATTTGCTGCCATAATAGCTTCAATGCCGTTTTCATCAAAGATGTTGACTGGTGGGGCGGACATGAATCTTGGAGCTTTACAATTTTCAACATTCCAGTTGATACAGTTATTGATAATAATGATTACTCTTGTTGGTATATATGTAGGACTTATTTGTCTATTGTCTGTTAGAGCTAGAACAGTTAAAGAAGCTGGAACATATGTAACACCTGTATTCATGGTTGTTATGATTGCTGCGTTTTCAACTATGTTTGGTGGAGGAGCAACAGAACTTTACCACTATGCGATTCCTGTATATGGAAGTGTTTCTGCATTAAAAGCGGCTTTATCATTTGAATTGACGATGAATCAGTTTTTGGTTACTGCTATATCATCATTTGTTGTTAGTTTGATATTGGTTAGGTTGATAACTCTTACGTTTAATGATGAGAAAGTAATGTTGAATGCGTAATAAAGATTAGTTATTGAAGTTAGAAGCATCTGCTTATATTATTATTGGATATGGATAATAATTGGGTGGATGTTTTTTATTGGGATGAATAGGTTGATTTGTGTTGTGCAATCCGTGCGTGAATGTATAGGTATAGGAAATTCGTTCATGTTAAATAATGGAAGAAAATCACTCATTTCCTATACCTATACATCCACTTGGCTAGAAATTTAACTTTTGTCTCTTAGATTATAATTAAAAATAATCTGATGGATTTTGCTATCTAATCACTAAAAATAATCTTACTCTTGTATTATATTTAGCAATTGACATATCAGTCTTGTTATTGAATCAAGATGAGCCAAGGAAGTAGTAAATGCCGGCTCTCTAATATTTCAACGATCATATGGAAGTAAGGTCTTATAGGTGATGCGGTAAGCGTGCCAAGGACCAATGTCATTAAGTTAAGAAAATAGAGTTTCTGTATATTAATAATGCAGAGCTCTTTTTTTATACGATTTTATATTAATCTTTTAAAAAATGCTTGACATTTACCCGAAAATTTGTGGCGAAGCCTCTTAAATGAATTATTTAAAGGAGGTTTAGCTATGAATAATACTTATGCTAATACAATTAAAAATCATCTATATGACAGTATCTCTGAACTTGATACTATTTCATCTTTATTTCTTCAAAATCCTGAGAAAGATTTTACTCGTATTAGAAAACTTGATTTTAGGACAATGGTAGAAATTCTTCTAACTATGGGTGGTCAAAATTTGAAGCTTGAAATTATGAATTATTTTTCCTTTGGTATTAATACACCTACTGCTTCTGCATTTGTACAACAACGCCATAAGATTTTACCTGATGCTTTCAATTATCTTTTCCATGATTTTACTAAAAAGGCTATGAACTTTTCTAGAACTTTTAATGGATATAGACTTCTTGCCGTTGATGGTTCTAACTTAAGTATTTTCTATAATCCTGATGACACTGAAACTCATTTTCCAAATCGGGCTAATGCGAAAGGTTTTAATCACTTACAGATTAATGCTCTTTATGATATTTGTAATAAAATTTTTGTTGACGTTGAGATTTATCCTGGACGAAGACAAAATGAAAGAAAGGCATTGCTACAGATGATTGATCGTATGGAAGACATATCTGACAATACTATTATCATCGCTGACAGAGGATATGAGGGTTATCATGTTTTTGAGTATATAAAACAGAAGAACTTGAACTGTCTATTTAGAGTAAAAGATATAACTGGCAATGGAATAACATCCAGCCTGAAGCTTCCACATGAAGATTGCTTTGATGTTGATTATCGTATATTAGTCACAAGAAGACATACTAAAGAAATCAGGACCAATCCAGACAAATATAAGTGTATTAGAAAAGGAAATCGATTCGATTTTCTACCAGTAAATTCAAAAGATACATATCCTATAGAGTTTAGAATTGTAAGATTTCCTATTTCAGAAGATACCTATGAGATATTAATTACTAATCTAAATAGGAATGACTTTCCAATTGAAAAATTAAAAGAGATATATCATATGAGATGGGGAATAGAGACTGCTTTTAGAGAGTTGAAATACACTATCGGTCTTATTAATCTTCACTCCAAAAAAGTGGAATTTATAGTACAAGAAATATATGCTAGACTTATAATGTATAATTTTTGTGAACTAATTACATTAAACACTGTTATAAAGAAGACCAAAGGTACTACTAAACATATGTATCAAGTGAATTATACTATTGCGATAGCAATTTGTAGACATTTCATTAAATATAAGGGGCATGAGCCCCCCGATATTGAAGCACTAATTGCAAAAAATATTTTGCCAGTTAGACCTGGTAGAAAAGACCCTCGAAAAGTCAAAAAGCAGGCTACTGTAGTTAGCTTCTTATATAGAATAGCATAAGGAAACAAAATACTCAAATGTATTTTCTAAAGCAGAGATATCTCTGTTTATTAATAATGCCAAAAATAAAATCTTAACAAGAGGTAAAAGTAAAACTCATCTATTGGCAACCATGAAAGCATCAATAGATGAATTTTTATATCTGTCAAAGGCTTAACTTAATGACATTGTGCCAAGGACGGCTAAGCGCCTTTCCTCTAAACAGGACGTTTAGCGGAAAGGAATAGCATCACCTATAAGACCTTACAGATGGTAGTAGCCATAAGGAAATATTAGAGAGCCTGCATTTACGGAAACCAGACAACAGACTTCCGTACTCCAATAATAACGCACATAATTACTATCTTCTATATTTTGATACATTGATTTTTCTTTCATTATAATATAGAATATCTAAAAGATTAAAATTAATATGAATGAAGATGATGTAGAAAATACCGATATAATATAAGAAGAAAGAAGGAATCCTATTGTTGAAAAAAATATTAGTGATTATTGTTGCAGTACTTATGCTTGTTTCCTGTTCAGCCAGTAAAATGAATATTGTTAAAGATACATATTCAGAGGGTAAAGTAAGTATAAATTATCCTCAGTTTGAAAATAAGAATGATAAAGAAGAAATAAAAACGTTGAATAAGTTAATTGAAGATGAAGCATTAAAAATCATGAATCAGTATGATATCAATGATTTATCCGGTCTTGAGATTGATTATGAAATTTCATTTTGTAATGAAAAGATAATGAGTATAAAATATTCGGGGCTAGGTAATGTGAAGAAAGCGGTTTATCCAAATAATATCTTTTATACTAGTAATATAGATACCCAGAATCAGACTATATTGAAATTGTCAGATGTCGTTGATGTAGATGAGACTTTTTTGGACAAATTCAAAGGCGATAACTTTAGTGCGGTAAGAAGTGAACAAATTGGGTTTTTAGAAGATTTATCTACGGAGGAACTCAAAAACAAATTAGCATCCAATAATTTTTATATAAGTGAGAGTGCTTTAGGTATAAGTGTGGAGGTAATACATGTGTTAGGTGACCATGCTGAATATGAAATAGAGTATACTAATCTTGATGGTAATGTGAGATGGAAAAGTTTTTATGATAAGTATATTAATGAAATATAATATTTTTACAGCTATACAAAAAATATAAGCTTTGATATAATCTAATCGACAGATGAAAACAGTATAAGTTATGAGAGGAGAAGACTATGTTATATCCAATATTTTTTGAACCAGATTTTAAAGAAAGAGTTTGGGGAGGAACATTATTAAAAGATAAATTGAACAAATCAATTCCCTTTGAACATACAGGAGAGAGTTGGGAAGTTGCATGCCATGATAATGGAGATTCGGTAGTTAGAAATGGAGAATTAAAAGGTAAGACTCTAAAAGAGGTTTTAGATAATTACTCAAAAGAATTGGTTGGTTATAAAATAAGTAGTGATGACAAATTTCCGTTATTAATAAAATTCATTGATGCAAAAGATAAATTATCGGTTCAGGTGCATCCAGAAGATGAATATGCAATGAAATACGAAAATGGTGAGTTAGGTAAAAGTGAAGCATGGTATATCTTAGATGCACAACCAGGTGCAAAATTGATAGCAGGGTTAAAGGATAATGTATCAAAAGAAGATTTTACAAAAGCTCTTGAAGAGGGAAATCTTGAACAGGTTCTTAATGAAGTAGAGGTAGAAGCTGGAGATGTTATCAATATACCAGCTGGGTTTGTTCATGCGATAGAAGATGGTATTTTATTAGCTGAAATACAACAGAATTCAGATACTACATATAGAGTTTATGATTGGAATCGAGTTGGACTTGACGGTAACATGAGAGAGCTTCATGTTGAAAAATCATTGGATGTAATTGATTTTGAAGGTAAGCATAGTAAAGATGTAGTAACAGGGCTTGGTATAAAAGATGATGAAAGCGAAATAATCTATTATGTAGCTAATAAATATTTTTCATTAGAGAAGATAGGTTTAAAAGGAAAGCTGAAAGAAAGAACAAATAATAAATTTTATATATACATGTGTATATCAGGTAGCGGTAAAGTAGTATATAATAATATTGAATACGACTTTAGAGTAGGAGACTCTTTCATGATACCAGCTTCACTTGGTGATTATGAGTTAGAAGGAGACGCTTCGTTAGTTAAAACTTATCTACCTGATATAGAAAAAGATGTTGTTAGTAGATTAGAGAATGCTGGATATAGTAGAGAAGAAATAAAGAGTCGTGTAAGGATTAATTGATAAACCAGCTTAGAGGAATGATTTTTATGAATAAAGTTAAAATAGATATGCCTAATTATGCCAAGAAAATAATAGATAAACTGACTGACAATGGGTATGAGGCATATTTGGTTGGAGGATGCGTAAGAGATAGTATCATAGGTAAAAAACCTAATGATTGGGATATAACGACTTCCGCATTACCTAATCAAGTTAAGAAATTATTTACCAAAACCATAGATACAGGGTTGCAGCATGGTACTGTTACCATACTTATGGATAAACACCCTATTGAAGTTACAACATATAGAATTGATGGGGAATATGAAGATAATAGGAGACCTAACTCCGTTGAATTCACTAATAATCTGGTAGAAGACCTTAAAAGAAGAGATTTTACTATAAATGCTATGGCTTATAACCATATAACAGGATTAGTAGATGCTTTTAGTGGTATAGAAGATTTGGAAAAGGGTATTATCCGTTGTGTTGGTAATCCAATAGAAAGATTTAATGAAGATGCACTTAGAATGTTAAGAGCCATTAGATTTTCAGCTCAATTGGGTTATAAAATAGATAAAAAGACTAGAGATGCTATAACAGAGTGCTCATCACTTATTAAAAATGTCAGTATGGAACGGATACAAGTGGAACTTAACAAGACACTCATATCCAATAACCCTAATATGATTATGGAGATATATCATTGCAATCTAATGGAGTATATATTACCTGAGTTCATACCTTGTATAGGTAATTCCCAGAATCACCCTTATCATAGCTATGATATTCATGATCACATTCTTAGGTCTGTTAACGCTATAAAGGCTGATAAAGCACTTAGATGGACCATGTTGCTGCATGATATTGGAAAACCAAGAGTAAAGACTACTGACGAATCGGGTATAGATCATTTCTATGGACATGAAGGTATCAGTGCAAAGATGGCGAATGATATTCTCAAGAGATTAAAATTTGATAATAAGACTATTGATAAAGTTGTCAAGTTAATAGAATTCCATGATATCAGATTGGAAAATAGCTCAAAAAGTATAAGAAGACTATTAAAGAAGTTAGGACATGAGCTATTTCATGACTTCGTACTTGTTCAAAGAGCAGATATCAAGGCTCAAAACCCTGACAAGTTGGATGGTAGAATGTTGAAGCTCTACAATGCTGAAAAGAAATACGCAGAGATTAAAGAGAAAGAACAGTGTATAAGCATAAGAGAACTTAAGGTTGATGGAAGAGACTTGATGGAACATGGTATAAAAGAAGGTCGTCAGATAGGAATTATTCTTAATAAACTATTGGATATAGTCATTGAAGAACCAAATAGAAATGACAAAGAAGAGTTGTTAAGGATAGTGGATGAAATAAAAGAATAAAAATATTTATAATTTATTATAATTTTGAAACCCCAATATATTGTTGTTTGAAAAAAAGCAATACAATATATTGGGGTTTTTTGTTTTGCTTATACCAATATAGTAAAATATTAATTTCCTGTCCTCATAATCTGCTTGACTTCTTCATATATTTTAAAGTAGGGCATTAGGTATAGATGTCTAGGATACTGATAAAAAAATATTATAGTTAGGGCTAAGTTGGGGTGATTAGATGCTTGAGGAATACAATAACATTTTTGAACAATTTGATGTTAAAGTAAAAAACGGTTATAAAGGACGAGGAGCTTATATATTAGATACTAATAAGGGTTTGAAATTATTTAAGGAAATCCGAATGCATCGAGAAAAAATAAAATTTATGTATGAAATAGAAGAATATCTACATAACAAAGGATTCAGAAATATTGATAGGTTAGCACTAACGAAAGAGAATAATCCTTATTTTGAAGATGACGGTACCATGTACATAATGAAAAATTGGGTTAACGGAAGAGAAATCTTTTTCAATGATGAAGAAGAGATATTTGATTCTGTAAAGAATCTAGCTGTATTACATAAATGTGGTACTAACTTTTCAAGAGGTAACAGATATAAAAATTATGTAAAATTAGGTACATTACCGAATAAATTGGAAAGACATAATGTTGAGTTGGTTAGAATCAGGAATAAAATAAGAAAGATTGGTAAATGGTCTGAGTTTGATATCTGTTTTTTGAGTAGTTTCAATTACTATTACCAGAAGGCAGTGGAAGCACTTTCACTAATAGAATTATCAGAATACAATAATCTAGTAAATAAATATCACAGTAAAAATGTTATTATACATGGACAATACATACATCATAATATACTGGTAAGCAATAAGAAATTATATACCATGAACTTTGAATATTGTAATATTGATATCCCAGTTATAGATTTATATCGTTTGCTAAGAAAAGTATTAGAAAAAAATGATTGGAACATAAAATTGGGTATTAAAGCTATTGACAAATACATAAGTATCAACTCTTTAAGTAAAGAAGAATTAAACATACTTCTATACCTTATAATGTATCCAGAGAAATTCTGGAAAATAAGTAATTATTATTTTAACCTTAACAGGGCATGGAAGCCAAAACAAAGTTTGATTAAACTAAATAAGTTAATAAATCAGAAAGATAAAAAAGAAAAATTTGTTAAAGAATTAAAGAAAACTTTGGAAATAAGTTAACAGAACCTGATTATGTATAAAAAATAGAATAAAAAGGAAGAATAAATCAGTAGTACACAAAAAAATAATTAGGTGATAAACTAATGACGATCAAAAATCTGACTACTGATCTCAAAAAAAATAAACATCTTATATATTCATTCCTGGCATCTAATTATCATCTAAGGTGCAGAGATATAATTTTAAAAGGGAATGTTAATTGCTTGATAATATATATAGATGGAATAACTGATAAAGATTGTATAGAGGAACATATAATTGCACCACTTTTATTTAAGATTGATACAAAACTTGGAAATATATCATCTCTTGCCTATTATATTTCAAAAAGATATATTTCAATAAATTCAACAGAGATTTCAAAGGAAGTAAAGCATATATGCGAACGTTTAAAAAAAGGTCAAACGATAGTATTATTTGATAATGAAGATAATGCTATCATTTGTGATACCTTCAAAGATAGTTTCAGAAAAGTATCAGATGCTAAGATTGAAGAAAATATCAGGGGAGCAAAAAGTGCTTTCGTTGAAAACATAAAGATAAACATTTCCATGATACAAGAAAAACTGATTAACAATAATCTTAGAATAGAAAAATATGTGTTTGGCAAAGAAAACAATATTGAAGGTGCTTTAATATATCTAGAAGGTGTGATTGACAATAAGATACTAACAAAATTGAAGAGTAAACTAAAATCAGTAAAAGCAAACTATATTCCTGATACAGGAATGTTGATGCAATATATGGAAAAACACCCTTATAGTGTTTTTCCACAATATAAAACGGTTGAAAAACCTGATAAAGCGGTTTCTGATATAATCCAAGGCAAGGCAATAATCATTATTGATGGATGCTCCTATGCTGTTACTTTACCTGTAGTTTTCATTGAATTCTTTCAGGCTTTTGAAGATTATTCCAATAAAATTGTCTTAGCTAATTTCGACCGTTTCATAAGGCTTTTGGCATTAATTATAATATTATTAGCTTCGCCACTATATCTTGTGCTGATAAGTTATAATATTGATCTTATACCTCAGGATTTAATCTATATTATCTCTGAATCCAGAAAGGACATCCCTTTACCTCCTTTTATTGAAATACTTCTAATGGAAATAGTCATTGAGTTTCTTAGAGAAGGTGGTCTTAGATTACCATCAATGGTAGGACAAACATTGAGTATAGTGGGTGGTATCATCTTGGGACAAGCGGCAATCAACTCAGGTTTTGTAAGTCCTACAACTCTTGTAGTCATATCAGTTACAGTAATTTGTACTTTTCTTATTCCTAACTATGAGATGAGTCTAACCATAAGATTGTGTAGATTTTTTATATTGATACTTGCTCAGCTATTAGGACTCTTTGGCATTATGATAGGGTTATTCGCCATAATAGCTCACTTGATCAGTCTTGAAAGTCTAGGAGTTCCGTATTTTTCCCCTTTGGCTCCTGTCAGATATAATGACTTACAGGATACTTTAGTCAGAGGAAGGTTGAAAGATATAGGTAGAGTGCCTAAAAGCTTCAGAAGGAGGAAAAGGAGAAATTGAATAGAGATACGATAACCAGATACCAATATATGTTTATTATAGTTGGTACTATGATAGGAATAGGGATTGGATTCTTAGGATCATCTGGAGCGGCTGTGGCACATCAGGATTCATGGATTACTACCCTCATTTCAGGGATTTATCCATTAATAATTGTAATAACAGCATATATTATTGACAAAAAAGCCAATCATGATGATTTCTGGATAATACTAAAAAAAGTTTATGGTAAACTAATAGGTTTTATAATTCTGCTTATTTTCCTTATGTATTTTTTGACAATCATGTCAAGTGTAGTAGCAGGATTTTCCAATAATTTAACACAGACGATTAGTTCCTTTTTATCTCCTTACAGAATAATAATACCTTGTTTGCTGGTATCAACTGTTATTACAATGTCAGGGTTAAATACAGTGGGTAGAATATCTGAATTCTATTTTTACTTAACAATAGTTTTTATATTACCATTATTGTTTTTAATACCTGAAGGAACCATTCTTAATATTCAGCCTGTTTTTCACTCACCAAAGGAAATACCAAGAGGTATGCTTGAAAACCTGACACAGTATTCTTTGGTAGAGATAAGTTTCATAATAATTAGTAAGATATCTAATAGAAAACATGTACTAAGAGCTGGAATAATTGCTTGTACTATTACTACAGTCATATATACTTTTGTTAGTTTCGTGGTTATTTATTATCTTGGTTGGGAATTGGCATCACGTATTGACTTTCCTTTATTCTATATGATAGGAACAATATCATTTCCTATATTTTCTAATTTAACTTCTATATTTATTTTCTTTTGGGGATTGATAGTATTAAAAACAATAGTATGCTGTAATTATATGGTCTCTTATTGTATTTCAAGCTTTTCTGGATTGAGTGATAAAACATCAGCAATGATATCAAGTTGTATAGTCTTGGTCTACTCTTATTTTATGATATCTGAGCATAATAGATTGGATATTGTTGATTTCTATTTAAAGTATTTTATCCTCTTTTCTCTTGTTTTTGGAATAATGACAGCTATATTGGTTCAAGTAAGATATAGGAGTAAAAAAAATGAAAAGATATAAAAAAATTATTATAATAAGTGAATTAATAATCATGTCCATCATGTTAAGCGGTTGCTATGATGTATATCCCATAGAAGATCTGGGAGTATTGTTAGGAGTAGGATATGATATTGATATAGATGATAAAGTCACTTTTGTTGACCCAGCAGAAGTACCAATAATAGGTGAAGGTACAGTATCGTCTGTAGTATATATTGGCAGAGGACATACTATATTTGATTTGGTTGAGAATCGTATGACAAAAATGCCTTCCAGATTCTCTTTAGGTACAGAGTTAGTGGGAATCATTAGTGAGGAAAGAGCCAGATTTGGAATTGAAGATATAATTGATGGTATATTGAGAGATCCAAATGCAGGATTGAAAGCCCTTCTAGCAGTCAACGAAGGAAAATGTGTGAAATATTTCAGTGTTGATAGCGTAATTGATGAGACTAATTCAGATGTATTATACAATGAAATAAGATTTTCCCATCTTTCTAATTTCTTTACCAAAGACATTACTGTTGATAATATCATACGTATGTATTATCAAGAGGGCAGAAAAGTATGTCTTCCATATATGGAACTAATTGAGGATAAGCCACAAATAACAGGATTAGCATTATTTAGTGATGATAAGATGTTGTATAAACTAGATATGAGAGAAACAAAATTACTTAATCTTTTAAGGAATAATGATGCACATGGGTATTTGCATTTATCTGCCAAAGAGGATATAGATTTTTTTGATGTTGAGAAATTTGATGAGTATTCCAGTATATTATCAAATAAGTACATTAAATACTTGGATTTCAATGGAAAGACTACAAGAAAAGTAGAGGTATCAAAGATAGGAGAACAGCTAAAATATGATATAAAAATTGATATCTCCGGTTTTTTATTGATTAATACACTTATTGACCAAGATTTGGACAAGAAGACAATAAACTTGGTAGAGGAAACCTTTGTAAGAAAATTAGAGAAATTGCTTAATGAAGAAGTAAGAAAGGTACAAAAGGAATACAGGGAAGATTTTCTGGACATTACTCATTATGCAGTAGCAAAATATGGAAGACATAATAAATGTAGCAGCAATGAATATTTTGAGAATGCGTTAATTGATGTAAAGGTCAATTTTACAATAGAATCAGTAGGAAGAAACAGCAAAAACTAAATCAATATTATATACAAAACAAACAAATAACAACTTGGATTATTGGTTTTATTAACATAAAATATAAGATTGATAGCTTGATAATAGTGTAATCTCTAAAAATGTTCATGATTTTAAACAAAAGTTCATAATAATGGATTGTAGAAATTGTAGAATCTTTATATTATATATATAAACTTATATATGAGTATATTTCATCTAATAAAATGAAGGAGGACATATTATTATGAAAAAAATCATTACATTAATATTGGTTCTAGCATTAGGAGTTAGCACTTTAGTAGCTTGTGGAGATAAGGAGAAAGATACCAACAAAGATACTAGTAATGTGAAAGAATCAACTGAGGATAATAAAGCAAGTGATGAAAATGAAAAACAAGAAAAAGAAACTGATAGTTTAGTAGTATATAGCCCTCATAAAGCAGATATGATTAATCCTATTGTAAAGGAATTCCAAGAAACAACAGGAATCAAAGTAGAAGTTGTTGCAGCAGGTACTGGTGAATTATTAAAGAGAATCGAATCAGAGCAGAATAATGCACTTGGAGATGTTATGTGGGGTGGAGGAGCAGAATCACTAAATGCCTTCAAACAATATTTTGAACCATATGAAAGTGAAGAAGCCAAAATGATAGATGCTGCTTTTATTGATAGAGAAAATGCATGGACTGGTACAAGCCCATTACCAATGGTTATCATGTACAATAAAAAGCTAGTTAAGCCTGAAGATGTACCAGCTTCATGGGGTGATTTATTAGATGAAAAATACAAAGGTAAGATAGCATATGCGGATCCAACAAGATCTGGTTCATCATTTACAATTTTAGCAACAATGTTAACTGCATATAAGAACGAAGGAGATGAAGGATGGAAATTCATCAAAGATTTTTATACTAATCTAGATGGAAAACTAATCTCTGGTTCATCAGGAGTATACAAAGGTGTTGCTGACGGAGAGTATGCTGTTGGATTGACTCTTGAAAAAACAGCTATGGAATATGTAAATGCTGGAGCAGAAGTAGGAATTGTATATCCAAGCGAAGGTACATCATCAGTTCCAGATGGTATTGCCATCATAAAAGGAGCTAAGAACGAAGCTAATGCAAAGAAATTCATGGATTTTGTTCTTACTGCTAAGACTCAACAATTCATATTAGACAATTTTGCATCACGTCCAGTTCGTGACGACGTAAAGACTGCTGATAACTTAATGAAGATGTCAGATATGAAATTAGTAGATTATAATTTGGAATGGGTATCAGAAAACAAAGAAAACATCATCAAGCAATGGAAAGATATCGTAATAGGAAAATATTAATATAGATTGCACTGTTAAAATAAAAATATCATAGTTATGCTAATATTAATCCACAAAAAGCAAGAAGGTACAAATTACTTTTTGTGGATTAATCATACTAAACAAAAATACTAAAAAAGAATATTGGGAGGAAACAAATATGAGTCATCAAGTTGTCATAAAAAATGCCGTAAAAATATATGGTGACTACAAAGCAGTAAATAATGCTAATCTAACTATTAAGGAAGGCGAGCTATTTACACTACTTGGTCCATCAGGTTGTGGAAAAACAACACTACTTAGAATGATTGCAGGTTTCAATAGTATAGATGGGGGACATATCTCCTTTGGAGACAAAATAATAAATGATATTCCAGCTCATAAGAGAAACATAGGAATGGTTTTTCAGAACTATGCAATATTTCCACATATGTCTGTTTTCAACAATGTTGCATATGGTCTAAAAGCTAGAAAGATACATAAAGACGAAATTAACAAAAGAGTCATGGAAGCCTTGGAAATGGTACAAATGGCACAATTCAAAGATAGACAGCCATCACAATTAAGTGGTGGACAACAGCAAAGAATCGCACTGGCAAGAGCTATTGTCATTCATCCAGATGTATTATTGATGGACGAACCTCTTAGTAATCTTGATGCGAAATTACGTGTTCAGATGAGAACCATAATAAGAAAACTGCAAAAAGACCTTAAAATAACTACAATATACGTTACACATGACCAAGAAGAAGCATTAGCTATTTCTGATAGGATAGCAGTTATGAAATTAGGAGTAATTCAACAAGTAGGAACACCTGTTGAAATATATAAAGACCCACAGAATACTTTTATAGGTGATTTCATAGGTACTTCCAATTATCTAAAAGGTAAAGTGATAGAAAAAGATTCCAATGGTACTAGAATCAATATCAACAACAAGGTCATTAATATGAAATTGAAGAACGATTACAGTGGTGAAGTCATTGTTGGTGCTAGACCTGAAGAAATAATAATTGCAGATGCAAAAAAAGATGAGTTGAATGGAGAAATCGTCATCGGTACTTTTCTAGGTGATTTCATTAATTATGAAATCAGACTCACCAATGACCAGATTATTGAAGTCAATGAATACACAAAAGATGTATCCCATATAAGAAAATCTGGTGATAAAGTAAGTTTGATATTATCCACAGACAGAATACATATATATGACAGCACTGGCGAGGAGGTACTCCTATAATGAAACGAATAAGGAAATTCTTTAATTTCTGGAATGTAGTAAGAATCGTTGCATTCGCTACATTAGCTGTAGTATTGATATATCCTTTCTTCTCAATGCTTAGAGAGAGTTTTGTTTCACAAGAGACAGGTGGATTTACAATTGCCAATTACTTAGAATTTTTCAAATACCCATATTATTATAAAACACTTTTCAATAGTTTATCTGTTGTAATTACAGCAACTATTCTATCAACATTAATAGGTCTTCCAATGGCATACATAACAACACGTTATAATGTATGGGGTAAGCCATTAATTAATATAATGATTATTCTATCCCTATTATCACCACCATTCATTGGGGCATATTCTTGGATATTATTACTTGGTAGAAATGGATTCTTGACTAATATCTTTAGAAATATTGGAATAGAATTACCAACTATATATGGATGGACAGGTATAGTATTAGTATTCACATTGAAGTTCTTTCCTTATGTTTATCTCTTTGTTTCAGGAGCTCTCAAGAGTATGGACTCATCAATTGAAGAGGCAGCAGAAAACTTAGGGGTATCTGGAATCAAAAAACTATTTACTATTACTTTTCCACTAATACTACCTACTATAACAGCAGGAGCATTAATGGTATTCATGACATCTCTAGCTGATTTCGGTACACCTATGTTAATAGGTGAAGGATACAAAGTATTGCCTGTACTGATATATGAAGAATATATGAGTGAAATCGGCGGTAATGCTACAATAGCAAGTATGTTAAGTGTTATTATAATCATTTGTGCTGTAGCGATTTTACTAGTTCAGAAACTAGTAATTGCCAAAAAAAGCTATATGATGAGTTCACTTAGACCACCTAAAGTTGTAAAATTGACAAAAGGCAAAAGAATAGGATTAACAGCGTTCTGTTTAATTATAGCGGGTATTGCTATGATACAACAAGTTGTAGTTGTCATAACTTCATTTATCAAAACTAACGGACCTATCTTTGTAAAAGGTTTCAGCCTTGATAGTTATAAAATGATTATTAGTAAATTATCCACTAATATATCTAATACATTCCTATATTCAACAATAGCTATCATAATAATGGTTATTGCAGGATTACTATTATCTTATTTAATAGTAAGAAAGAAATCAAAAGTTAACAGCTTGCTTGATATATTGATTATGTTCCCTTATGTTATTCCAGGAGCGGTACTTGGTATCAGTCTTCTCGTAGCATTCAACAAGGGACCAGTTATGCTAGCTGGTACAGCATGGATTTTGATAATTGCATATGTTATCAGGAAACTGCCTTATACCATTAGGTCAAGTACAGCTATATTATATCAGATAGATCCTAGTATAGAAGAGGCTTCTATCAATCTAGGGGTTTCGCCTATGAAGACTTTCTTCAAGACTACTGCAAGGTTAATGGCACCTGGAGTATTATCTGGAGCTATACTTAGCTGGATTACTACTATAAATGAATTAAGTTCCAGTGTTATCCTGTATACTGGTAAAACGGCTACTATTTCAGTTGCTATCTATACAGAAGTTGTCAGAGCAAGTTTTGGTACTGCGGCGGCGTTAGCTTCTATATTGACTGTTACTACTATTGTATCTATTTTGATATTCAATAAGATATCTGGTGGTAAAGGAATAACTATGTAGATATTAGATTATAGTGGGATGGTGCGTGTAAATAATCCTTCATTTTACTTGCCTTACCCTGAGAAGCGGTCGGTCTGCGTAAAACGAAGGATTATTTACACTTGGCTAGAGTTTATTTTTCTAAATAATGGAGATATGCATAATTATATTGCGTGGCTAAAATATATTAGATATAATATAAAAAGAATTTAATTTATTAAAGAGATAACTTGAAAATGATATATATTTGAAAGGAACAGTGATTATGGACGTAATAGATTTACATACACATACCCTTTTTTCGGATGGAGATGCCACTGTTGAAGAAATACTTCAAGTAGCAGATGGATTAGGATACAAGATTGGCATCTCTGATCATGTTTTCTGCTCTAAAATGACTACCGAGAGTGCTATAGAGGAGTACCTTGACAAATTAGAACAATACAATGTTTACAAAGGCGTAGAAGCCAACATAGGAGACTACACTAAATGGTCCGATAAAATACTAGGCAAACTAGATTACGTAATATCAAGTGTACACACTTACAACGATACCATAAACCAACGTACTTGGTTAGCCGAATATTTCGGATATAGAGCAGGACACAGAGACAACTACAAACAAGACTACAAAACAACCGATTCCAGATACATACTAGAAGGCATACTTGAAACCATAACAAAAACCTTCCAAAGAACCAGAGTCGATATCCTAGGACATTGTACCGTACTACCATTCTACGAACAACTAATAGATACCGACTACATCAACACATGGGAAGAAGAACTACTAACTCTATGCGAAAAACACCAAGTAGCAATAGAAATAAGCGGTCTCTGGAAAGAACCAAACACCAATTTCCTTAAAAAAGCCTTGAAGAAAAACATTCTCTTTTCCCTAGGCAGCGACTGCCACAAAAAAAACGAAATATGCAACCTAAAATACCCCCTATCAACAATAAACAACCTCAACATCCCCGAAACAAAAATGTATACCATAAAATAATACAATAAAAAAAATAAAAAACCACAACCATAATAAACTAAACTATCATAAAAGTAATTATTATTAAATACTATACTTAAATTTAACAACCACACATAAGCAAGCACATATATAATTTTACACACCAAACGTAATGTTCGGCAATAAACCGTGTATAATAGTTGTATTTTACGCAGACCGACCGCTTCTCAGGGTAAGGCAAGTAAAATACAACTATTATACACCCTCTAGCCAAAAACAAAATCACCTACGAATTTTATTTACCATACCTATTCATTAAACTTACTACCTCCAACAGAAAGAGGGTTTGTCAAATGAAACCTAAAAGAACTTTGTTCCGCAAACTATTAATCATCTTCATTCTAATCGGTATCATACCACCCCTAGTCCTAACCCTTCTAGGATTCACTTTCTCGTCAAAAATTTTACAAGACGCAATATATGATGAAGCCTACGACAGCTTAATCAACATCAATAAAAATATAGATACCTTCCTTAATGAATATAAAACCATCGTTAACATGATAAGCACAGATTCTAAACTTCATAAAACTTTGTCAGGGAATGAAATATCAGACGACTACTACTACGAAATCAATCAAAAAATATACTTATTGTTAGCAAGTAAAAAGTATAAATTTCCAATATATATATTAGATACAAAAGGTAATGCAATATTTGAAACATCCCCACTACCCCAGATGTATAAAAATAATCTGCAAAATGGCTGGGGAGTCTTCAGAAAGATGGATGAAGACAAAGAAATAGTTTTATATCCAGAAAAATTCACTAACAATATGGGTGAAACCATTGTATTTTCCATGGGGAAAAAAATATACGACAACAATAATAACCCTGTAGGTTATATAATCATAGATATCAAGAGAAATGCCATAGTAGATATTATAAACACTATAGGAAACAGTAAATTAATAGATGTCATGTTATTGGATGAATTCTATTATATTATTACAGACGCTAATCATCCTGAAAAAGAAGGACTTTTTTGGGATTCACCATATAGAGATACAGTAGCCAAAAATAATAAGGGCAAAATAAATATAAGAGAAAATAATAAAATACCAAGTTTTATGGTCTATTACACATATGAACCTTCCACATTAAGAACGGTTGCCACTGTTCCACTGAATATAGTACAACAGAATAACAGCAATATACGGAAAACGATTATACAGAGTTTATTAATAAGCCTAACTCTTGCAGTGCTTATCTCGCTCATAGTGGCAAACTATATGATTAGACCTATTAAAAAACTCGTAAAAAGTATGAAAAGAGTTGAGGAAGGAGACTTGACAATCCAAATCAACCTTCATCGTAATGATGAGCTGGGTATGCTTGAAAACAGTTTTAACCAGATGGTAGTGAGATTAAAGGAATCTATAGATAATGCAATTGATAAACAACGTAGATTAAGAATTGCAGAAATAAATATACTTCAAGCACAGATTAAACCACATTTTCTATATAATACACTTGACGCTATAAAATGGATTGCAAAACTCAATAATGTAAAAGAAATAGGAGTTATTGCAACTCAACTGGGAAGTCTGTTGAGGAATAGTATCAACTGTGAACAAGAATTCTTGACAGTAAAAGACAACTTGGATTTGATAAACAATTATCTTGAAATACAGAAGATAAGATATAATGATGGGTTTGACGTCAATATAGCTACAGATGATGAAACTCTAGGATACTATATACCTAAGCTGATACTACAGCCAATAGTAGAAAATGCCATAGTTCATGGATTTGAGAATATAGATGAAAAAGGTATGCTGATAATAAGAGGATACAGAAAAGAGGATAATCTGTATTTTGAGGTATTGGATAATGGTATAGGTATGAATGAGGAACAGATAGAAGAAGCTCTGTCTAAGACAAATGATGATCATATAGGGTTGTACAATGTTGACCAAAGGGTAAAATTGTATTATGGAAGTTTGAGCGGGGTTACTATTGAGAGTAAACCTGATAAAGGGACAAAGGTGATTATAAAAATACCAATTAAAGCATATTACAAAGATAAATACTGATATATCTGAAAGGTTGGTTTTTATGGTAAAAGTTGTAGTTGTGGAAGATGAAATGTTAACAAGGAAAGGACTTGTGGTTACTACACCTTGGGATGAATTAGGCTGTAAAGTTGTAGGGGAAGCTTCTAATGGGCTGGAAGGTATAGAAATCATCTCAAAGGTAAAACCACATATTATAATTACAGATGTACGAATGCCAAAAATGGATGGGATTAAAATGATAAAAGAACTTCAGAATAAGACTAAGGCTGAATACATAATCATATCAGGCTATGATGAATTCAAGTATGCCCAACAAGCCATCTCTTTAGGTGTAAAAGAATATCTGCTGAAACCAGTTGAAGATGGTGAATTATTCAATGCACTAACGAAAATAGTCAATTCCATAGAAAACAAGAAAGAAGTTTATGAGCAGGATGTTGAAGAATTAGAAACTGTACTAGATTTTCGTGAATACGATAAAACCAGCAAAGTAGAAGGTAAGATAAAATATGTGGTGAAAGCTATAAAATGCATAGAAAATGATTATTACAACGACGTCAATATAAAGGATGTAGCAGAGAAATTATATATTACAGAAAGTTATCTCAGCAGATTGTTCAAAAAAGAGACGGGATATACATTCGTTGACTATTTGACGAGATATAGATGCAAAAAAGCAATCCAATTATTACAAGAGGAAAATATCAAGATATATCAAGTTGCGGAATTAGTAGGATTCAATGACTCAAGATATTTTAGTTCAATATTCAAAAAATATGTTGGTATAACACCTACTCAGTTAAAAGAGCAATTATAGAAATTTTATAAAAACCCTTGTTAATTACCTTGATAAACTATAAAATATAAACGAAAAGATAATATGAATGTCTATACTTGGGTTAAGGAAAGAAAAATATGGGTAAGAAACAGATTAACATAATATTGATGGGATTTGTAATGATATGTCCTTTTCTACAAGGAGCATATTTTTATCATGGGGCATATCTTGCTGGAGCCATTCTATTAATGATTCTTATGTATTACATTATTATTAATAGAAAATTGCGATTGGAACGAAGTCTTAATCACTTACTAATTTTAATAGGTATATTATTATATTTAGTATCTATTTTCCATGCTGTTGATAAAGGTATGGCTTATATGGGGTTCTTAAAAGTATTGGTCGTATATTTGTTCTATTTGGTTATCATGCAGACCAATATGGATAGAAAGGCTTTTACAGATGCCCTTTCTTTTTGTGGAATAATAATGTCAGCTATAAGTCTAACAGCTTTTTTCATACCTTGTTTAGGAGAAGAGTTGATACAGAAAGGAAGATTAGGTTCTTTTTTTCAATATCCAAATACTTTTGCTCTTTTTATCTTGGTATGTACCATACTGGTAGTTAACAGGGAAAAACTAAAAGCCTATCATATAATAGGCATAATAATTATGTGGGCTGCACTCTTATTAACTTTTAGCAGAAGCATGTATATAATAGCAATTGGTACATTACTGATTATTATTATCTATGATAGGAAAAAGATTAAATATTTGATACCAGCTGTATTATTAGGAACAGCAGTATGGTATATAATCATGACATTCGGTGATTTTACCCATATGTTTGATAGAATTGAAGAGACATCTACTCAAACTAGCGAATGGCTCACAAGACTGTTGTATTACAAGGACAGTATATCAATAATGAAGGATTATCCCTTTGGGAGTGGACACTTAGGTTATTTTTATATACAAAGAAAATATCAGACAGGAGCCACTTATTATGTAAAATATATACATAGTAATGTGTTACAGGTCGTTATGGATATTGGTATAGTAGGTTTTGCCCTAATGGGTATATACTTTGTCTATAATACATTAAGTAAGAGATTAACATTCTATGATAAACTAATTATATTCATCATATTTGGACATGGTGCCATTGATTTTGACTGGCAGTTTTTGGTTATTGGATTTTTGATATTAATCATAGTTTTTGTAGATGAGGCAAAAATAAAAGAAACAAATATTACAGGGATCAAAACGTTAGGTACATTTATCATTACCAGTGTCTTACTAATCAATTATATCTATATGGCGTTAAACTCCTATTTGGCTTATATAGGAGATTACGAGGATTCCTTAAGGTTATATCCATATAATACAGAAGCTAAGATTAATCTAGCTAGTGAATATAGAGATACAGATCCAATAAAGGCGTATAAACTAGCTGATGAAATAATTAGTCAGAATCCCTATTCAATAAACGGATACATCATTAAAAGAGATATAGATTATGAGAACTATGAATTAGAAAAAGCCTATGAATCTGCAAAAAAGATAGTTGACCTTAATCCTCTGAGCATCAAAAATCTAGAAAAATATAGTAGTATATTATTAGATATGGTGAGGGACAGTATAAAGAATGATAGAGAAAGAGAGGCTCTTAACAGACTGAAACTGATTTTTGAAATTCCTTATCATCTTAATAAACTTGCAAAAGAAAGGCTTACTGATTATAATGTTAAACATATACCTAGACTATATATGTCAAAAAAGCTAATAGGCAATAATGTAGAAGCAGAAAAACTATATGACAAAATTATACAGGATTAACATGTCAGAGGTTGATTAAACCCTTTGGTTCATGTTAATAATATAATTTGAATACGAGGTGGAATTATGAATAATGATAAGAAGAAAAAGAAAATGGATATTATCAGTAAAATGACTATTATCGGTGTTTTAGGACTTGCAGTTATTCTTATAGTTGTATTTGCTATGGTATTCGGTGGTGGTAAAAAGAAGAACACCAACAATAAAGTTGACCAGGAAACTGAAATACCTGTAGACAATAATGACGTTGGCAGGGATATTGAATATGAAAGAGCATTAGGGGTTGTACAAAAAGTTGATACAGTAAATGATACATTGACAATATTTAATATTGATAGTAACGAATCTGCCACATTGAACATGGATAGTGCTGTTGATATCCAAGATGAATACGGATCATTAATGACACTTGTTCAATTCAATAAAGGGGATATGATAGAAACAAAATACGACAAAGACAAAATGAGACCAGAATATGTTCACAAGACTGCAAAAACGTGGAAAAGAAATAAAATCAATGGTGCAGTTGTGGATAAAGAAAAAAGTACTATTACAATAGGTAATGACAAATATAACTATACAGGAGAATTGGTGACAATTTTCAATGGAAATCCATTTGATATTAACGATTTAACTGAAGAAGATGAAGTTACCTTATTAGGATACAAAGATATTGTTTGGACTATAATCATGGAAAACGGACATGGATATATTCAACTTAAGAACCATAGTAATTTCATAGGAGGAACATTACAGATTGGTACCAATAAAACAGTGGATATAAAAGATGTTACCCTAGTACCTGTACCTGTAGGTGTACATGATATTATTGTTACCAATGACCAAGCTACTTATGAAACAGAAGTTATGGTGGATAAAGACCAGAAAGTTGTTGTTAACGTAAAAGATGCTACTCCAAAAAAAGGTATGGTTCAATTCAGTGTAACACAAGAAGGAGTTTCATTTTCCATTAATGGTGAAGTCTACAGTGATTTTTCAGAGCCAATTCCTCTAGACTATGGTAATTATACCGTAAAAGTCGTGAAAGATAACTATGTTGATTGGGAAAAAGAACTTGTCGTGAATAAATCATTTACAACTTTTGAAATAAACTTGGAGAAAAAACCAACTTATATTCATGTAGATAGTCCTGTAGGAGTAGATATATATATAGATGGTAATTATATTGGTGAAATACCAATTACTACGCCAATAAATCCAGGTGAACATACAATAACCCTTAGAAAAGATGGATATTATTCTACAATGCATCAGTTAGTTATTGAAGATAATGGTGAAGACGCTTACTATACTTTACCTAAGTTGAGTAAAATTGATAAGGATTTAATTAATGACCCAAATAATGGAACTACTACACCTGACAACAATACTGATACTAATATAAATAATGGTAATAATAATGAATTAAATAATAATGGATCTAATGAAGAAGATAAAGATACGCCATCTTCTAATGATGTATATGATGATTAGATTCAAATAATATATAATAAATTTGGAGGTAGACTTGTGGATTATTTAAAAGAGTATAATATGTGGCTGGACAACGACTATTTTGATGAAGAAACAAAAAAAGAATTGAGAGAGATCAAAGACAATGATATGGAGATTCAAGAAAGATTCTATAAAGAGCTGGAATTCGGTACAGGTGGACTTAGAGGCATCATAGGTGCTGGTAATAATAGAATGAATATCTATACTGTCAGAAAAGCAACTCAAGGTTTAGCTAATTATATTAAGATAAATGGACAGGAAGCAATTGATAAAGGAGTTGTCATAGCTTATGACTCTAGGTATATGTCTCCTGAATTTGCAGATGAAGCAGCCCTTGTATTGAATGCTAATGGTATAAAAGCTTATGTTTTTGAAAGTCTTAGACCAACACCAGAATTATCTTTTGCAGTTAGAGAGCTAGGAGCTATAGCAGGAATTGTTGTAACTGCAAGTCATAATCCTGCAGAATACAATGGTTACAAAGTATATTGGGAAGATGGAGCTCAGATTACATCTCCAAAAGATGTTGAAATAATAGGTGAAGTAAAGAAAGTTACGGATTACAAAGATGTAAAATCAATGGATAAAGAAACTGCTTCAAAAGAAGGATTATATAATGTCATTGGAAAAGAAATTGACGATAGGTATATTGAAGAACTAAAAAAACAAATTATTAATCCTGATGCAATCAAAAAGGCTTCTGAAGATTTTTCTATAGTATATACTCCTCTTCATGGAACTGGAAATATACCTGTAAGAAGAATTTTAGACGAGATAGGTTTCAAAAATGTCAATGTTGTAGGAGAACAAGAATTACCTGACAGTAATTTCTCAACAGTAAGCTATCCTAATCCAGAAGATATAAAAGCCTTCAAACTTGCAATTAAGCTGGGAAAAGAGAAAAATGCAGATGTTATATTAGCCACAGACCCAGATGCAGATAGATTAGGTGTACTGGTTAAAAAAGATGATGATTATATTGCTCTAACTGGAAATATGATAGGTGTTTTATTACTGGACTATATATTATCCCAGAAAAAAGCAAATAATAAACTACCTGAGAATGGTGCTGTCATTGAAACCATTGTGTCAACTGATATGGCAAGTGTAATAGCAGATAGCTATAATGTAAAACTATTCAAGGTTCTAACAGGATTCAAATATATTGGTGAAAAAATTAAAGAATTCAAGGAAGAAGATACCTATGAATATCTATTCGGTTTTGAAGAAAGTTATGGTTGCTTAATTGGTACACATGCTAGAGATAAAGATGCTGTTGTAGCAACAATGACGGTTTGTGAACTGGGAGCATACTACAAATTAAAAGGATTAACTCTTTATGATGCATTAATAGAAGTATATGAAAAATACGGTTACTACAAAGAAACACTTGAATCTGTAACTTTGAAAGGTATTGAAGGAGTTAACAAAATAAAACATATATTAAGTACACTAAGGAATGAGCCTCCTAAGGACATTAATGGTATCAAAGTAATAGAAGCAGTAGATTACTTGGAAGATACAGATCTGCCAAAATCCAATGTACTATACTATACTTTAGAAGATGGATCATGGTTCTGCGTAAGACCATCAGGAACAGAACCAAAAATCAAATTCTATTTTGGTATAAAAGATTCAAGTAATGATGAAGCAGACAAACACTTAAAAGAATTCTCTAAAGGAGTAATGAAAATTATTAACGATATTATTCAATAATTAGGGTATAATTTCAACAAGGAAACAATAAAATAATATAAATAGAAATTTTATGGTGAAAGCATGAAAAAAATTATTTTTATTTTGTGTTTACTTATAGTGTTTGCATTTACAGCATGTGGTAACAAGGCTGAAGAACAGGAAGATGAAGATAAAATAAGAGATCTTGAATTCACAGTTGTAGAAGATAAAGATGTACCAGATGTCATAAAACAAAAGATAGAAGAGTCCAAGATGGAACCATTCAAGTTTAGTTTCAGTGATGGGCAGTATTTATACATAGTTGTTGGATATGGAGAACAGCCAACAGGTGGATATAGTATACAAGTAAAAGAAGTATACGAATCCAAGGATTATGTTGTAATCTTGACTGAGTTGCTAGGACCATCAAAAGATGATACAGTCACTATGAGCTTATCGTATCCATATGTAGTAGTAAAAACAGAAGACTTGTCATTACCAGTTTACTATAAGTAGAAATGAAGGGGAAAAGATAACTTTTCCCCTAAAATATTGTAAAGCTACCAATAATTAGTAATAACGACTTTCGTTTTCAGTAAAATACTTTTAAATACTAAAGAACCATTAGAGGTGATTAATAATAGAATAGTAATACAGTGAATAAAAATTCTAGGGGTCGTATAAAAATGAAGAAATTGGATAAACTAATAGTTAGAGAATGGATTACAGCATTAATATATTCAATAGTGATTGTAGGTGTTATTTCTTTAATAATTTGGCCTATGAAAGTAAAAGGCAGATCTATGGAGAACACTTTATATGATAACGACTATATATTAGTATCTAAAGCCATTACACTAATAACAGAATATAAGAAAGGCGATCTAATTATACTTTGTTATGAAGAGAATGGAAAAGTCAATAGGATAGTCAAGAGAATTATTGGACTTGAAGGAGATCATATTCAGATAATAGATAATAAAGTTATAAGAAATGGCCAAATTCTAGAAGAAAATTATGTAAAAGGAACCACCATAGGAAATATAGACCTATATGTACCCAAAGGAAATGTATTTTTTCTGGGAGATAATAGAAGTTTAAGTAAGGATAGTCGCATTCTAGGATGTTTTAACAAGAGCAAAATTAAGGGAAAAGTTATAATAAAGTTGTAGCTTCCCAAATAAAAAAACCATAAAATAGTAAAAAAGTCTCTTAATTCTATTGACATTTATGGTGTAATTTGATATAATTTAAAAATTTATTGACCTGCTTATAGTATTATGATATACTAGTAGTAGTTGTTAAAGATGAGGTGGTTAAAAATGATTGCAAAAGAAGATATTACCGAGGTAAGAAAACGCGTAGACGGTTATGTCGGTAGTAAAGTTTTAGTTAAAGCTAATAAGGGACGAAAAAGAATTGTCATTAAACAGGGTGTATTACAGAGCACATATCCAAGCATTTTTGTAGTCAAAGTCCAAAACGAACTACAAAATACTTATAGAACTGTTTCATATAGTTATACAGATATATTGACTAATAACGTTGAATTATCGTTATGTCAGGAATAAATTTGCAGGTAATTTTTAGGTATTGTATCTAACAATTAAAAAATAGTCATAAAATCCTTCCTAACCTTAATATAATAATATAGACAAAGGTTTTAGGAGGGATTTTTTTGAGTTTAGAACTGGAGCAAAGAAATATAGCGTTAATTAAACCGAAAGGTAGCCGAGTTCTTCAGATGACAATAGATGAAGATATTAATGTGCCAGATATCAAGCCTGACATTGATAAGATCTTGCAGAGCAATTCGGTGGTAAACATTACAGGTACTGATGTTTATGATTCTAAAGTTTTAGTTAAAGGTGAATTTGGTTGTAAGGTGCTGTATGTACCTCTTAATGATTCAAAGCCTGTACATAATATGATAAGTCTTATTCCTATAGAGGAGACCATTAATATTGATGATGTATCCAAAAGCGATAGTATTAAGACAGAATATGTCATAGAAGAGATGAAGATAACACCAATCAACACTAGAAAAATCAATGTCAAGTCAATCGTACAAGTCAAGGTTATGGTTGATGAGAAAAAAGAAATGTATGTTCCTACAGACATTTGTGGTGCCCAGGATATCCAAAGCAGATGGGATGACATTACAATGTGTAAAATGCATACATCCAAAAAAGAGACTTATAAAATAAAAGATGAATTAGCCATTCCAAGCAGTAAACCAAATATCATGGAGATATTGTGGTATGATAGGACTATTAAGAACAAGGAATTTAGACTATTGGATGATAAGATCAATATCAAGGGAATTGTTGCACTTGATACTCTATATCTAGGAGAATCAGGGGAAAACAATCTTGAATTCGTTGAACATGAGATGCCTTTTAACGGTGTAATTGAATGTAATGGTGTCAACGAGGATATGTATTATGATATTGATATAAAAATTGTAGATGATAAGATTCAGATAAGACCGGACCTTGATGGAGAAGAGAGAGTATTCTCTGTAGATATAGTGACCCAGTTGGATATCAAGGTATACTCTGAAGAAAAAAATAGTATCCTTACAGATGTCTATTCCCTATCCAAAGAAATTGAGTTGGAAAAAGAAAATGTGAGCTATGAAACATTGCTTTGCAAGAATCAAAGCCAGTGTAAAATAAAAGAAACCATTGAAATGGATGCGAATGATCCTGATATCATGCAGATATACTATGCAACAGGTGATGTCAATATTGATAATGTAGATGTGTTTGAAGATAAAGTAGAAGTTGAAGGCGTTGTATTTGGTAAAATATTGTATGTAGCAGCAGATGATAATAACCCTATTAACGTTTATAACGCTGTTTTACCATTTAATCAGGTTATAGATACAGAAGGTATCAGAAACGACAGTAGAATGTCTATAAGGCCATCTATAAGCTATATTAACTGTAGTATGTTAGGAGAAAAGGAAGTTGAAGTGAAATGCGGAGTTAATCTAGATACGATTGTATTTGATAATCAAGAATTGGATATAATCAATGGGTTGACAGAAGCTGAAATAGATATGAAAAAACTTCAAAACACTCCAAGTGTAGTTGGATATATTGTCAAAGACAATGAATCATTATGGGATATAGCAAAAACATATTCAACTAAGGTAGATGACATAAAAGCTGTTAATAATTTAGATACAGTGGATGTAAAAAGAGGGGATAAATTAATAATAGTCAAAAACATTGATAGCCTTGAAATTTAAGAACGCTTAGCGTTCTTTTTTTCTCTTTTTCTTGATTTATAAATATACATTGTATATAATATTAAGTATACAAGGTACAAGCTAGTTGGGAAAAGATTAAAAAGCTGAAAGGGTCATTATGTATAGAATTAATATTAAGGCTAGAGCCAAGATTAATATATCCCTTGATGTAATAGGGAAAAGAGAAGACGGTTACCATGATGTAAAGATGATCATGCAGACTATTAACTTATACGATAAAATAAATATAAAAAAGATAAGAAAAGATGAAATAAAGATTCAAACCAACTTGTCCTTTCTACCAGTTGATGAAAGGAATCTAGTATATAAAGTTATAAAATACCTAAAGGAAAAATATAAAATAAAAACTGGAGTTTTTGTTGATTTATATAAAGTCATACCAGTAGCAGCAGGTCTTGCTGGTGGTAGCAGTGATGCGGCAGCTACTTTAGTAGGCATGAACAAACTTTTTAATCTTCGCATGTCCATGAATGAAATGATGGAGATAGGTACTATGTTTGGCGCAGACATTCCTTATTGCTTGCTTAGGGGAACAGCTCTTAGTGAAGGAATTGGTGAAAAGTTGACATCTCTAGGTCGTTTTCCAGACGCATACGTTGTTATTGCAAAGCCTGGTATTAATGTTTCAACTGGTTTTGTGTACGGCAATCTTGATTTAAGCAGTATAGATGTTAGACCTGACACAGATAAGATTATAGAAGGCATTGATAAAGGTGATTTACATCAGATTTGTAATAACATGGGAAATATCTTGGAGACAGTCACAATAAAAAAATATCCTGTAATAAATGAAATAAAAGATTATATGATGGAAAATGGAGCTATAGGTTCATTGATGACTGGAAGTGGACCATCTGTTTTTGGTATATTAGAGGACAAGCATAAAGCTTATAATCTAGCCCATAAGTTGAAGGTAAACAATATAGCAAAATTCGTGTATACCACAACAATATTCAATAGCTAAAAATTTTCTAATGAAAGAAAGGATGTATCAAGGTAATGGATGATAAATTGAAAGTTAATCTTAATGAATACCTGCCCCTAAGAGATGTTGTATTCAATACGTTAAGAGAGGCCATTCTAAAAGGAGAGCTTGTTGCTGGTGAGAGGCTGATGGAAAAACAACTTGCTGAGAGAATGGGAGTCAGCAGAACACCAATTAGAGAAGCTATTAGAAAATTAGAACTTGAAGGATTAGTAGTAATGATACCTAGAAAAGGCGCAGAGGTAGCAAAAATTACTCATAAAGATATAAAAGATGTATTGGAAGTAAGAGCAGCACTTGAAGAACTAGCAGTAAAGATAGCGTGCGAAAAGATGTCAGAGGAGTCTTTGGTTGATCTTAAAAGGACAACTCACAAATTCCAAACAGCCTGTGAAGAACATGACATAGAGCAGATAATCAAGAAAGATGTTGAATTCCACGATATAATCTTCAATTCAACTGAAAACGAGAAGTTGATACAAATAATAAATAACCTAAGAGAACAAATCTATCGTTATAGAGTTGAATATATAAGAAAAGTTGCTGATTTTGGTATATTAGTAAAAGAACATGACCTGATTGTAAAATCAATAGAAAACAGGGATGTAGACGAAGCTAGAAAGATAGCCATGCAGCATATAGTTAATCAAGAAATAGCAGTTATAGAGATATTTGATAAAAAAAATAAATAATAAGTCTCAAAATAAAAAAGATGAGGTATTGGTTATAAAGCTAATAGCTTATTTTTTTTATCCAAAAAATAGTTTACTTATATTGAATAAAAACATCTATAAATACAAAAAATGTAAAAAAAGGAAGGGAATACAATGACAAATATTTTAGAAAAATTAGGTAATATTTTTTCTGTGGAATTTATAGTGCTTTTACTAATTGCAGGTCTAGTACTCCTATTATGGGATAGAAAAGTACTATACAGAAAAAAAATGAAAAAAGAGCATACTATTAGTATTGTTCTAGGAATTATTTATGTATCAGCAGCATTAGCATTTTTTGTAATAGGAAGATTTATTTAAAAATAGAGTAAGGTGAATATAGTGAGATTAAAAAAAGCAAAGTCAAATTACGATGAAAGAAGCAACAAGGTCATAATTCCATTTTCAGATTTAATAGATACCAATATAAGAAATTTTGAAGAACTATTTACTGATTGTGGTGATTTGGTAAAAAGAAAATTCCCTATAGGTAAAAACAAAGATGTATGGGCATATATTGCATACATTGATGTTATGACCGACAGAAGGGTCATAGAAGAATCTGTTCTTGAACAACTATTAGTTCAAGTAAGGGGTGTTGGAAAGAGTCTTCCAGAAACGGATGAAGACAAGTTCTCATTCATTAAAGATGGTGGGTTCGCAACAGCAGATTTGAAAGAAATTAATATAATGGATGATGCAGTATTAGCCGTACTATCGGGAGATACTGTAATTTTTATTGATGGTTATGAAAAAGCAATAGTAGTAGCCACAAAAGGATTTCCCAACAGAGGTGTACAACAGCCAGATACAGAGAATGTAATAAGAGGCTCTAAGGAAGGCTTTACAGAGGCATTTCGAATCAATACAGTACTAATTAGAAGACGTATCAGAGATAGTAAATTAAAAGTTAAACAGATACAATTAGGAACAAGAACAAGAACCGATGTGGCTCTTATGTATTTAGATGATCTTGTAAGACCTCAGGTATTACAAGAAATAGAAGAAAGACTCAGTTATTTTAAGATAGATAGTGTATTGGAAAGTGGTACATTAGAACAATTGATAGAAACTAATTGGTATTCTCCATTTCCTCAATCCCAAGTAACTCAGAGACCGGACAAAGTGGCATCTGCAATATTGGAGGGAAGAGTAGCTATAGTTGTAGACAATACACCCTTTGTTCTTTTGCTGCCTACAACCCTTAATTGTTTTTTTCAATCATCAGAGGATTATTATCAAAGATGGTATGTGATGAGCTTTGTGAGATTTCTAAGATATTGTGCTGCATTTTTATCTTTTGCTATACCAGGATTCTATCTGGCATTAACTACCTTCCATCCTGCCATGATACCAACATCGTTAACATTTTCCATTGCGGCTGCTAGGGAAGGCGTGCCGTTTCCTGCATTGATTGAAGTGCTGATAATGGAACTGGCTTTTGAACTTTTGAGAGAGGCAGGAGTGAGGCTTCCAGCACCTATAGGTAATACTATTGGAATAGTTGGAGGTTTAATAGTCGGTCAGGCAGTAGTAGAAGCTAATCTAGTAAGCCCTATTATAGTAATTATCGTGGCATTGACAGCTATATCCTCATTTGCTATTCCCAGTTATTCACTTACATCAGCCTTTAGGATAATAAAATACCTAATTATATTATTATCGGCTTTCTTAGGTTTCCTTGGTTTTTGGTTAGGTATCTTAATAATATTGACTCATCTTGTATCACTTAAGAGTATAAATATACCTTATCTTTCACCTTATGTTGCAAGAGAAACCAATAATGAGGATCTTCAGGATTCTCTAATAAGGATGCCAATATTTCTTAATAAACTAAGACCGGTATTTGCTAAAAGAAGTAATAAAGTAAGATTAGATATAGATGAAAAAGGAGAAAATAATGTTTTCACAAAACAATAAAATATCAATGAGACAAGTTGAGATTCTGATTATTCTCAACATGTTCAGTAATACAAGTTTAATTTTGCCTAGAATCGCTTCTGAAATAGCAGATGGCGATGGTCATTTTATTGTTCTAGGCGGTGCTATCATTTCCCTTGTGTATGTTTTCATTATAACTTCTCTTGTTAAAATGTTTCCTGATAAGAACATTGTAGAATATACAGAACTGATATTCAATAAACCAATCGCCATTATTATAGGAGTTGTATTCTGTCTAAAACTCATAATTTTGGCAGGGCTGGAAATAAGGGTTTTTGGAGAACTGGTAAAACAGGCATTACTAAGAAATACACCGATAGAAATTATAGTAATAGCTATGCTTTTGGTTGTAGTCTATCTGACAAGAAAAGGTTATGAAGCAAGAGCTAGAATGGCAGAACTGTTAATATTTATTATATTGATTCCTTTGGTAGTTATATTTTTCTTCGCAGTTCCAGATATCAAGTTATATAATATTTCACCTATTTTTTCAATTTCAGGAGAAAAATTCATCTATGGAAGCTTAATAATGTCTTTTGCCTATTCAGGGATAGAGTTATTGTTGCTATCAAGTCCTTATGTAATAAATCCTGATAAATTACCCAAGGTGACATTACGAAGTGTAGCTTTTGTTGGTGTACTAAATGCTTTAATATGCATTTTGACAATTGGCTCTTTTGGACCTATAGAGACTTCCAGACAAATATGGCCTGTAATGACCATCATGCAGACAATACATCTGCCAGGTGCTTTAATACAAAGGCAAGATGCCCTAATGGTAAGTTTTTGGATAATGACAGTATTTTTGCTTATAAACGCTTATTTATTCTTTTCAGGATTATTAATTAAAAAAATTGCTAACTTGAAAGAACAGAATTTCTTGATTTTGCCTCTAATACCTATTATATATCTAATATCACTTATACCAGATAATATAGTGGAGACTTATAAATGGATAGAGATTATGACACGATATGTTAGCTTATTATTCCTTCTGCCTATTCCATTGATCTTATTGGTTGTTGCTAAGATGAGAGGATTAGGTAAAACCAGCAAATAATATATGAAAGTGATGAGAGGTTGATGGTAACATGAAAATTAAAGTTATGGCTATATTGGTTATATGTTCTATACTTCTAGTAGGTTGCTGGGATAAGGTTGAATTAAATGACAGAGCATATGTAATAAGCCTTGCACTAGATGATATTGGTGATTTATTAGAGGTAACATATACCATTCCTAATTTGCCTGTTATAACAGCTCAGAGTGGTGGTGAGGCTACAAAGTTCATCAAGGTCACCAAAGCAGAGACTTTGACACAAGCTAATAGGGCTTTTGGTAAAAAATCTAATCTTAGAATCAATTTTGATCATACCAAGGTAATTATATTTGGAGCTGATTTTTTGAATGACCCTCATAATCTAAGAAAAGTTCTGGATCACTTTGACAGGAATCCGGAATATTCCAAAGCCTTATTATTATTAGGTACCAAGGAAACAGGAAAAAAATTGCTTGAATCAGTTCCTAATGGGGAAGAGACAACAGGGATCTATCTTTCACAGGTTTTTATAAATAATAGTTTGGAAACCATAAGCGCCAAGACCATTGAGCTAGGAGATTTTATTTCCCAAATGTACAGTACAGAAGGAAATGGTGTAATGCCAAATGTAATATTCAGAGATAATGAGGTTATTGTAGATGGATTAGCCATCCTTAGGGATTATCAGCTTAGAGGATGGATGGAAGATAAATACATGACACCATACAGCTGGATTCTTGGAAAGGGCAAGGAAACTGTTGCTTTAGTAGATATGGAAGGTGTATTAGTGCCTTATGAAATAAGTGATTTAACATCAAAAATGGATTTTGAATTAAAAGATGGATTGTTAAAAATTAAAATTTCAATAAGTAGTGAAGGAGATGTATCAGAATATATCCTAGAAGATAAAGACAAGTTATTCAGTACAAGTTATATTGCTGAGATTGAAAATGAAGTAGCTAATAGTATGGAAGAGGACATATATGAATTAATGAATATTATTCAAGAAGAGTATGGTATAGATATCATCAATGCTTATAACAACTTGAAAACCAGTAATAGAAAAGTATGGAAGACAACTAAATCAGACTGGCAGAATTTCTTTAATGCAGCGGCTATTGAAGTAGAATGTAAGGTTAATATAAGAAGAGTGGGACTTTCAAAATAAAAAATCATTATTCATTTACTTTTTGTCATGTTTTCTAATTTACGGTTTAACAGATAGATTATGTATAAATAATACTGATGCTGGTAATAATAGAAATAGTAGGTTGTAAATATGAAAAGATGGGGGAAGATTGATGAAGGTGAATCTAATGAAAGTATTTGAAAAGAAAAGGATATTAAGAACCTATATATTGTCACTACTAATAGTGATACTTATGTTGGCAGCTATAGTTTATGATTACGGCAAAAATGGGACAAGTGCTGCTGTGATTGAGGGTATATCAGATAGTTTGATACGTTTTCATGTCATTGCAAATAGTGATAGTGAAGAAGATCAGAAATTGAAATTGAAGGTAAGAGATGAGATTCTAGACAGAATGAATGGTATTTTGGAAGAATCTGAAAATATAGAAGAAACAAGACAACTTATTACTGATAATAGAGATGAGATTAAGAGAATAGCTGAAAGAGTTATAGAAGAAAATAATTATGATTATGATATAAACGTTAAGTTGAAGATGGAACAATTTCCATTGAAGACTTATGGAGATATAATATTACCTCCAGGTGAATATGAAGCTTTGCTGGTAGAGATAGGTGAAGCGAAAGGTAAGAATTGGTGGTGTGTCATGTTTCCACCTTTATGCTTTGTTGATGTAACACATGGAGTAGTTCCAGAAGAGACAAAAGAGACTCTTAAAAGGGTTTTGACAGATGAAGAGTATGATTCTATTGTAATGGCAGAACCTGAAGAGGATATGCCTATAAAGATTAGATTCAAGTTTTTGGAGTGGTTTAATTTTAGTAGGGATAAAGATAGAGATAGACAGGATAATGATAGTAAGGTTTTTGTTAATAGGGATTAGAGAAAAAAAGAAATTAAGACAACGGTTATATTAGAAAATCATATATAATGATAATTACTTTCGTTATTATCATTATATATGATTTTTTTATATAGTCACATTTTAGATTATGTACTAACGAAGGGAGTAAAGAGGTATGTGAAGTTGCGAGCCATGGAATATTTATATAATTAGCTATTGAATAAAAATACAATAAGATATAAAATAGAACAGATAAGTAATTTATCATATTTGGAGATGATAATTAATATATTTAATAATACATGAGTTTGTACAACTACACATTTATCCATAATGGAAAAATTTACTGATTTTTAATTCTGAATAATTCAAAAATGGGGAGGAATATAATATGAATAAGAGAAATATTGTTGTTTTATTTGGTGGACAATCATCCGAACATGAGATATCATGTATATCAGCAGTAACTATAATGAAAAACATCAATAAAGATAAATATAATATATATCCTGTAGGAATAACAAAAGAAGGTAACTGGAGAATATATCATGGAAAGATAGAAGATTTAACAGTAGATAGTTGGGTGGGCAATTCGGATAATGCTATCATTAGTCCCGATGCGACTGATAAATCATTAATAATTTTCAAGGAAGATGGAATAGTAAAAGTAGATGTTGATATAGTGTTCCCGGCACTTCACGGGCTGTATGGAGAAGATGGAAGTGTTCAAGGTTTATTGGAACTTGCTGGTATCCCGTATGTAGGTTGTGGTATTTTAGCTTCTAGTGTATCTATGGATAAGCTTTTCACGAAAGTCATAGTTGATAGATTAGGAATTAGACAGGCTAAATACGTTCCAGTATATAAAAAAGAAATGGATGATATTAAAGAAGTAGTGGCTAAGATAGAAAGACAATTGGAATATCCAGTCTTTGTAAAACCATCTAATGCCGGTTCATCTAAAGGTATTACCAAGGCACATAACAGAGGAGAATTATTTGATGGTCTTGAACTTGCAATCAAGCATGATTCAAAACTTTTGATAGAAGAAACCATAGTAGGTAGAGAAGTTGAATGTGCTGTACTTGGTAATTACCATCCAAGAACATCTAATGTTGGTGAAATAATTTCAGCAGCTGAATTCTACGATTACGATTCAAAATATAATGATATAGGTTCTAAAACAATAATTAATCCAGATGTACCTAAGATAACCCTCAAAAAAATCAGAGATTGTGCAGAGCAGATTTTTAGAGCGGTTGATGGTAGAGGACTAGCAAGAGCTGATTTCTTTATAGAAGAAGAATCAGGTGAAGTTGTTTTCAATGAAATAAATACATTGCCAGGATTCACAAGTATAAGCATGTATCCAATGCTTTGGGAAGATAAAGGAATGTCTAACGAAGAATTAGTGGATAGACTTATTGAATTTGCATTTAATAAGTAAGAACTTTAATGAGGTGAAATAGAGTGACAAAAGACGTATTGGTAAGAGTAAAAGGTGTTCAGACAGATATGTTTGAATCAGATGAAATAGAATTAGTGACAACAGGTAGCTATGTTGAAAAGAATAATAAGGTTTATATAACCTATATAGATTCAACAATTGATGGTGATAAAGAAACTAAAACAACCATAAAGCATGAGAAAGATCAAATTTCCATATTGAGATTTGGTGGAGTCAATTCTCATATGGTATTTGAAAAAGACAAAACACACATTACACACTATCAGACCCCATATGGTATTTTTGAAATAAATACCCATACAAAAAAAATAAATGTTGAGAGAGAAGAAGATTTCATGGAGATTAATGTTTCCTATGATCTGAGCATCAATCATATGTCAATGGGGGTCAATACTTTTACAATAACAGTAAAAAACGCTAAATCTGATAGAGTAGTATTGATGGATGATAAGAATGTAGAAATAGAGAATGAAGAACTTAGTTAATATAGTTAATATATTTAAGGAGGAGAAAATGTAGATGAAGATTAGAAAGGCGATTATTCCAGCGGCAGGTCTAGGTACTCGGTTTTTACCAGCTACAAAGGCTCAGCCAAAAGAGATGTTACCTATAGTTGACAAACCAACTATTCAATATATTGTGGAGGAAGCTGTTTCATCAGGTGTACAAGATATAATTATTGTTACTGGTAGAAATAAACGTTCTATAGAAGATCATTTTGACAAATCTATTGAACTTGAATTGGAGCTGGAGAAAAAGGGTAAAGATGATTTGTTGGAGATTGCTAGAAGTGTTTCAGAGATAGCTAATATTCATTACATTAGGCAAAAAGAGCCAAGAGGATTAGGTCATGCAATACTAATGGCGAAACATTTTATTGGTAATGAACCATTTGCAGTATTGTTAGGTGATGATGTAATTGTATCAAAAAAACCATGCTTGCAGCAAATGATTGATGTGTACAGTGAATATAGAACATCAATATTAGGAGTTCAGAAAGTACCTATTGATGACGTGTCCAAGTATGGTATCATTGATGCTAAACATATAGAAGATAGGATATATAAAATAAAAGACCTTGTAGAAAAACCATTAAGCGAAGATGCACCATCTAACATAGCTATATTAGGAAGATATATTATTAGTCCAAGCATCTTTAAATACTTGGAAACCCAAGAAGCAGGGGCAGGCGGTGAGATTCAGTTGACTGATTCTCTTAAACGCTTAGCAAGAGATGAAGCAATATATGCATATGACTTTATAGGCAAGAGATATGATGTAGGAAATATAATGGGATTTTTACAAGCTACAGTGGAATCTGCTCTTAGAAGAGATGAATTAAGAGATGATTTCTTAGGATATCTAAAACATACAATAGATAATGTTGATAATGTAATAAAAGTTGATTAACAAATATAAAACTAGTTGGGTAGTTAAATACCTTAACTAGTTTTTTTATATACTACCATAATTACTTTATTTCCTATTAATGTAATAATATGACAAATAAACTTTGGTTATGTAATAAAAACTCATAATTAAGAAATTTATAAATTGTTATGTGTGTATTGACAAAAATTTGTAACATTAGGTATAATTTATTTATATATTATTATCTGTAAATTTAAAATATATAAGTTATATATAATATTTGACCCTAATAATGCTAATTATTTATACGAATCAACTTAATAAATTTAAGAAAAGTCATTAGATGACGTTGCATAATTGTTAGTTTTATATATACAGATAACTTAAAGTTAATAAATTATGGAGGATTTAATAATGAAGTTTAATATTGCTATATGTGATGACGAGATTTTACAGGTGAATTTAGTAGAAAAATTGATTATGGAAGCAATAGAGACAAAAAATATTAAGGTTAATATTTTGAAGTTCTTATGTGGAGAAGATCTGATTACATATTGTAATTCCAATAAACTTCATATCATATTCTTGGATATGGAAATGAAAGGATTAGATGGTATTGAATCAGCTAGAAAGATTAGAGAAATAAATGACAATGTGATCATTATATTTGTAACGGGATATAAAGAGTATGTATTTGATGTTTTTGAAGTCAATACTTTTAGGTATATTCTTAAGCCAGTTAAGATTGAACAGTTTCAAAAAGCATTATTTGATGCTATTAAGTTAATAGATGAATTGAAAGAACCTCAAAAAGAAGAAGAGTTTTTAGTGATAAACAAGAATAAGGAAAAGATTATAATTGCTTACAACAGCATAAATTATTTTGAGAAATACAAAAATAAAGTCATGGTGATGGCGGATAACCAGAATATAGAGTTTTACGGAACCTTCAACGAGTTGAACATGTTGCTTAATGAAGATAAATTTATTAGAGTACATCAAGGTTACATAGCAAATATTGACAAGATAGAATTAATTACATCCAAAGAGGTACTACTTAAAAATGGTAAGAGAATTCCAGTAAGTAGAAGAAATGCAAAAGAAGTAAAAGAGACTTTTTTAAGTCGGAAAAGGGTGAAGTTATGATTTGGTATCTTATAGAATTATTTGTTGATATAGTGGAAGCTTTGATAATAATAAAATTTTGCAGCTCTGTTTATAAGAAAAGATACAATAGTATAATTGCTTATTATGTAGGGGGTTTTTCAATAACAGCTATAATATTTATTTTCAATTATTTTTCCTATGATTTAGATTGTACTTTCAGAGGTTCCTTTCTAGGTATGATAATCATTATGTTTGTTGTAGTTTTAGCATTATATGATGAAAAAATAATGAAATTATTATTAGGGTACATAGGATTATTAATATTAATTGTTGCCATTGAAGGGATAATACTTTCCCTTTTAAGCTTTATTTTTGGAGAATCACCAGCTGTTTTTGCCAAAAGCAACATTTTAAGAGTATTAGGTATGGTGGTGTCCAAGTTAATAACTTTTTTGGTTATTGTACTTTTTATATCTGATGGGGAAAGATTTGGACTACGTTTCTTGAAGAAAAGTTTGTTAATAGAGATTATTACACTATTTATTATTAATCTAGGCATAATGATAAGTATTGTGCCTATGTATAGGAACCTCATGTATGAAAATAATGAAGACAGTATAGTGGCTGGATTCGTAATATTAGGATTAGGTATTGTCAATATAGTATCTTTGCTTATATATGACAAGTTATTGGCTCAATCAAAGAAGGACTTGGAATTACAATTGAAAATTCAACAATATGAGATGCAGTCAAAATACTTTGATGAAATCAATAATGCAACTCTCAAGTTAAAAAGCTTGAGACATGATATGTCTAATCATCTCGGGAATATAAAAGGATTACTCAGATACAAAGAATATACCAAACTGGAAGAGTATCTTAATAAATTGTTGTCGCAAATTGATGAGGTAGATAAAATAATTATTACAAAATATCCAGCAATATCTGCATTATTGAATAGGAAATATGCTAGAGCTGGGAACAATAATATAAATTGTGTAATGAACATAGGAAGTGTAGATAATCTGACTATTGATACAGTAGATATATGTATCATATTAGGTAATCTCATTGATAATGCTATTGAGGCTACTGTTAAGGTTGATGAAAACAATAGATATATCAAGTTAGACATCAATAATGTAAATAATTATCTTGTCATTGACTGTGTTAATAGCACTATAGGCAGCGAAAATATAAGCCTTGATACCACAAAGGAAGATAAAGAAATACATGGTATAGGACTTATGAACATAAATCAAATAGTAGAAAAATATTACGGTAATATGGAGATTATGTGCATTAAAGATTATTTTAGCGTTAATATAATGTTGTATAATGGAGAACTTAATTAAATAATGACCAAATATCACGAGTTAACTACCAAAAGTCATATATGGGTTGATTTGTACTGGAATTAGTATAAAATTAAAAATGTGAGAGGAGGATATTTGTGATATATGAATTTTCAAACAAAATTTCTAGCAAACTAATTGGTAAGAAAATTATTAAAGAAGATGATAAAGAAGTTTATACATATGGATTTGAAATTATAATATCATCACTTTTAATCCTTATTGGTATGGTTATCTTAGGAATCATTTTCAGGTGTTTGTTAAAAGTCATAGTATTTATATTGTTTTTTTGTTCACTTAGGGTACAAGCTGGAGGATATCATGCAAAATCACATTGGAAATGTTTTATATATTTTTTGCTATCATGTTTTTTAGCAATTTTGATTTCACATTTACTATTAGATTTTGATAAAAATCTTATAATAATTATATTAGTGCTAATTGAATCATGCATAATAATTATCACTTATGCACCTGTTGACACAGTCAATAAGCCCCTGGGCAGCTCAGAAAAAGTAGCTTACAAAAAGAAAAGTATGATTACGGTTATTGTACAATCAATAATTATAATAGCCATGAGCATATTTTTGAATTCATTAGAGTCGTATTATATGGTAGCTGCTATTGCCGTATTCATGGAGTCACTAACAGTTCTACCAATAATAAATAAAAAGGAAAGCGAGGTCAAAATATGTTAGCAACAATTAACGAGAAAGTATCAACAAAGTTATTAGGTTTAGTAGGATTGATTGGCATTGCAGTAGCTTCACTTTCTGTTCAAACAGCATGCATATGGTTCTTTAACCAACCAAAAGTTCCTGAAAAATTAAGAAAAAATGATTAATTTTAAAAAAGGACTTTCATGCTTAAGATAAAAGAGTTTTAAAAAAATAATATCTTTCCCTTAGCAGATATTATAAATATTAATAACTTAATTGTTGGACAAGTATGAAAGTCTACTATCTTTTTGAAATTAATATGGATTCATAATCCATTTTTTTTTATGCCTTTTTTGTGGAAATATATACCAATTATTAAGATATTTAGGTATAATAATAGTATTCGAGATTAATATAAGAACTTTATTCATTGTATAGGGGATGATTAGATGAATAACATACTTATAGTTGAAGACAATGATACATCAAGAAATAATTTGGAATATGTTTTGAAGACTAATTTTAGCGATGTAAGAATTTATAAAGCAGGGACAGGTAAAACAGCTCTCAAGTTATTGAAAGAGATAAGAATGGATCTATTTTTCTTAGATATTCAGCTGCCAGACATAAGTGGGTTAAAAATAGCTGAGATCATAAGATCTATAGAACAATATGAGCTGTCCTATATTATTTTTATTACCACACATTTAATGTATTTGCCAAAAGCAGTTCAAGAATATCATTGTTATGATTTTATTGAAAAACCTTTCACGAAAAGTAAAATAATTGATGTGACCAACAAATTATTGAAAGGAATCAACAAAGTAAATAAAGAAAATAAAGTAGATAAAAAGTATATCACCATAAAGCTGAAGAATGTTATTCATAAAGTATCAGTCAATGATATATTTTATGCAGAGTCATGTAGAAGAAAGCTTTATCTGCATACTACTCTGGGTAAAATAGTAATTCCAAGTATGACATTCAAACAAATGATTGAGATGCTTCAAGAAACAGGAGTTGATTATTTTGTTAGGACTCATAGAAGTTATGTAGTTAACATTAATCATATAAGAAGTATAGAAAAACATAATAAAAAAGCTTGGGATATCAATTTCTATGATTATGAAGAGGTAGCACTTATTGGAGACAAGTATAGTGTAGATGTGATTAATAGGATTGAAGGGGGGATATAATATGGAGTTTGTCTATTTTATTATTATGAATATATTGGAAATCACTAGTTTGATATTAGTGCTTAGCAAGATAGATAAGAGATTATTTTTGAAAGGTCCCATGTATAAAGTTATATTAATTGTATTACATATTATTATTGTGACCTTATTTATATATTTTAATATTCCCTTAAAAGAAGTAATGTTGGGAATTGCTATATTGCTTGTATTCAAGTTGATTACAGATATATCTGTTAAATTACTTATTTTTGAATATACTATAGCAACTATTTATTTGTTAAGTATTCAATTAATGATTGTCTTCCTTTTTCAATTGTTAGGGATAATTAAACAGAATGATTTTATTGCAATATCATGCAATTTAATATTATTAGTAATATCAATATTTACATATAGATATATCCCATTAAACGAGATAGTTACTTTATATAATAGATTTAAAAAAATTATTCAATGGTTAATAATTTTAATAGCTATACCTTTAGGAATTTATTTCGTATCTTGGAAAATAGATTTTAATAGTGTGAATTATATTTCGCTTATTATTGTAGGTATAATAACATGGACATTAATAGTTGCAATAGTGTTCAAACAATTATTACAAATAAAACAAAAACAGAAAGCTAATGAAATATACATGGAATATAATCCTATATTAGAAAATCTGTTAGATGATGTTAGAGCAAAACAACATGATATAAAAAATCAGCTTAATGCAATTTATGGAATCGCAGAAAAAAGTCAAGATAACGAGCTACTTGATTATCTAAATACAGTTATTGATGGATATCAATTACATTCAGATGATATTTTATTAAACACAGGTAATAATATCATCAGCGCCATATTATACAGTAAAAAAATAAAAGCTAGGCAAAATAATATAGAATTAAATTGCAACTGCTATACCCCTTTCCCTAAATATCCTATTGAGGATTATGAATTTGTAGATATATTAGGAAATCTAATAGATAATGCAATAGAAGCAGCAACTAACTATCAAAGTGCTATAAAAAAGGAAGTACATGTAAATTTATTTGAGGAAAATAATAGTACAGTAATTGAAGTTAAAAATACTAGTTTGCCAGTTAAATTTGAAACTTTGGATAAAGTATTTGAAAAAGGATATTCAACAAAAGGCAATAATAGAGGCTTTGGATTATATAATGTAAATAAAATAGTTAAATCGTATAAAGGAAATATTCAAATATCTTACGAAGAAGAACAAATATGTTTTAAAATATTATTTGGGGGATAAAACTATTTTTGTAAACATTTTGGACAAGGAACTTCACCGAACAATAACCAACTAGCTCTGTTAACAGGAAACCAAGATAAGAATACAAAGAAACTAACTATTGAGTATAGAAAATAATTTTGTTTTCTGAATTTTTTCACGTGTTACACCTCCTCCTATTAATAATTGGATAGCTTGAAGATTAATAGTCCATAACCCTATTGCCTTGAAAGTAGGATCAATGTTTGTAAGTAATAAGGCTGTATAAATTGCTGCGGTAAAAAACGTAGCTAAATATTTATATTTATTTTTAGTTTTTTTATTTTTAATCGGTCTATGTTTTGAGGGCATGGGTGAACATAAAAATATTATCAACAAGTTTATGGGAAATAAAACTATATAAAGTGAGGGATTGTTTATATAGTTCAAACTTGGTAAAATAGCAACATTTAGGATGAAAAACCCAATGGTAAATAAAAAACATCCCATAAAACTGTTGAAGTGAATTCCTCCACTATAGGGCCTAATTAAAAGGAGAATAACTAAAGCAAATAAAAATTCATTTAGCGTTCCAATCAAGCTAAAGAATATTGTTAATATGGCAAGCTTTACAAATTCGCTATACAAGACATATATACCATATCTCATTACTCTAATATTTTTATGCGGTATTAGAGTATTTTTATATAGATGATACGTCAGTACATTAATTGGCCTATCAATAAGCATTACATTCACCCTTTGTATTGATATGGCTATAAGATATCATAGAATACAAGCAATAACTATGGATTATGTTTCAATTAGGATTCTATCTGTTTTAAAATGCAGACAAAGAAGTTTTGTTACATTAAAACCCCTGTTTGTACATATATGAAATTAGGTTATTGTTGTATCATAGAAGCTTTCTAATAATTAATTAATTAGAAACATTTGGATTAATTATAACTTTATGGAAAAATATACAATAATATGGTATAATTCCCCTATAAAGATTGAAGGAGGAAATAAGTATGTCAGACTTTAATAATCCAAACCAAGAAGTAAAGTTCAAAGGTCTGTCTATAGCATCTATGGTATGTGGTATAGTCGGAATAGTATTTTTTTGTTTTTATTACTTATCTATTATATTAGCCATATTAGCTATAATCTTTGGAGCAGTATTTCTTAATGCTAACAAAGTAAACGAGGATAAATCAGGAAGAAGTATGGCAATAGCAGGTCTTGTACTAGGAATTGTTACTATTGGTTTAGTAGTATTAGTTGTAGCTGGACTTTTTTCAGCAGTTTCTCAATTAGATAATTTTGTATAAGATAAATTATATGGTTATCTTTAATATCTTAATAATAATAGCTCTTGCTTTAATTATTATAGTGTCAGCAATAGCTCATATTAAAGATGACAAGGTTTATTTAACAAATAATATTATAATTGGCAAATGTGCAGTAAAAGAAATGACAGGGCATGATTGTCCTTCATGTGGATTAACAAGAAGCTTTGTATCCATTAGTAATGGTAGATTCATAAGGTCATTTGATTATAATTATGCTGGACTGCCTCTTTACTTACTTGTAATTTGTCAAATTATCAATAGTAGTATATTTTTATTTAGAAAAAAGTACAATTCGTACATAAGTAAATTTAATACAATATTTAGTGTAGGTATTTGTTTTACTATTATTGCAAGCTGGTTATTGCATATTTTATTAAAATAAGTATCTCTCCTTTGAATTTGGAAAATAGTATTTAACTAGTAAATCTATTTTCCATTTTTTTATTTTATATGAAAGTTTTCTAAGGAAGATGTGATGTAGTGACTTTTCATAAATTTTTGAGTAACTATGACTATATTTAATTGAAACTCTTATTTTCTCTAGCAAAATAGTCTTAGGTGGATTGGCTCATTAATTGTTACAATCATATAACAGCGCAATTTTAGTCCCATTTTGCCGAAATATTATGATATAATGTATTGGATAGATTTGTACAAAATGTATTTCATTTCCTGTGTCTGATTATTGATTACAATTAATTGGTCGGGAAAAAATACTGATATATATTTTATAACGGAGGATGGGGTAAATGAAAAAAATTATAACTTACTTATTAATGTTCACACTAATGATGACTGCATTGCCAGTATATGCTGTAACAGACCCTAGCGTATTAAAGGAACCAGTGCAAAATGTGTATCTAGCAAGGTCGGGCGCTGAAGGAATCATAGAGAATCTCAAGTTCTCGGATGTAAGTCCTAGTAGCTGGTCAATAGAGCCTATTACAAGGTTTGGTGCATTACAGATAATAAAAGGATACAACGAAAATAATGCAAAGAAATACAGACCATCTGCACCAATAAGTAATGAAGAGTCTCTGGCAGTATTACTTAGAATATTAGGTATGGAAGAAGCAGCACAAAAAGCAGGGAATCAATTATTACAAGAGAATCCAGAATTGCCTGATCACGTTCTGACACTATGGTCAAAAGGATATCTTCAATTAGCGAAAAACATGGGGTTAATAACAGAAGATGATTTGGATAATGCTCTTGTAGAAGAACAATGGGAATTAGACCCATCAGAGAGTTTTATTAAAAGAGGACCGGTAACAAGAGAGCAATTAGCTGTATGGATAGTAAAAGCTATCAATAGTAAACAGCCTGACCTAATCAGTCCATTATACAAGCAAAAAGATGTTTTCAATTACAGTGATTGGGAAAAGATTGATAGAGAATTCATCCCTTATGTAGAAGCAGTAATCCAGAAAAAGATAATGGTAGGAAGTAATAATAAATTTAACCCAAAAGGAATAGTTACTAGAGAACAGATGGCTCAGACCCTAAAGAATCTTGATGATATTGCTTACAATACTATGAATATCACTAAGGAAAATGGTACAGTAGCATATATAGAAGACAGTAATTCAATGGGTGCTTCAGATAGTATCGCTACAAGAAGAATATTGATAACAGATGAAAATGGAAAAGTCAATGAAGTCAATTATGAATATAAAAGAAAATCAAACGACCAAATATTAACTAAAGATGTACCAGTATTGATAAATGGAGTTGTTGGAGGTCTTCTTAATCTAAGAGAAGGCGAATATATTGAATATCTAGTGAACAATGATACAAAAGAAATGTTGTATGCTTCTAGTAAGGGCATAAATGAGCCCTATGAACTTGAAGGAGTATTACAGCCTCTTAATGAAATAGATAATGGTAGAATTACTATAACAAGTGATAGAGGAATCAATTATACTTTTCAGATGAAGTCAGCAGTATATAATAATGTTGATGGCACAATAAAAATCAATGATATCAATGTTAAAATACCTAATGCACCTATAAGCAGCAAAGTGAAATTGTATATAGACAACAATATAGTCACTAAAATAGAACTTGCAGGTGATAAGGTCATCTTTGATACATTAAGCGGTATTGTAAAAGAAAACAACCCAACTTTTAATTATATAACTATAATGACTTGGGACGGAAAAGAAGTAACAAAATATTATCAAAAGAAAAGTGTTCAAGTTGAGAAGCAACAATATTATGATACAGAAGATGAGATCGGTTATATAGATGAGATGTTTCCTGACTTTAGATTTGATCCAAGAGATACAACAATAGATGATGTGGAAGCAGGTGATTTAGTAGATATTAAAATATCACCAGATGGAAAAAACGTATTATCAATAAGTGCTAAGACCAATTATATTGTTAAGTATGGAAGTATTAATCAGATTGTCAATAATGGAGCCAACGGATTACGTTTATGGGTTAAGTTTGATGATCTTAGTTCAACTATATATGATATAGACTCCAACATACCTGTAAAAAGGGCAGGGCAGAATATATCTCAATATCAGCTGCAGGAAGGACAAGTAGTCAAGTTGCTTATTAACCAAGCTGTTTTTGAACCAGGAACAATTACTGAATCAGTGAAAGAAATTCAAGTTGATGAATATGGTAATACTGTAGCTAACATCTACAAAGGAAAACTTGGCAGTCTTAATAATTCACAGAGAACGCTGACTCTACTAAATAGTTATGAATTAACCAAAGCAGGATGGAGAGATTATACCAAATCCAAGATATTAGATATTTCATCCAAGAATATAGAGTATTACCTAGATTCCAAGCAGATATCTCTTGATTATGCATTAAACTATCTAAAATCACCAGATATCGATGTTTATGTAGCTATGGAGAAATATTATGATGATGAAAAAGTGTTAAAAGTAACTTTTGGAACAGGAAGAGAGAATATATTAGCTAGTGACAATGTTACATATTCCAATGGAAATAATAAATTCAAGGTATTGCAAAGTCCTAATTACATTAATACTCATGATGGTACTATCGTAGTTAAGAATGGAAAACTTCTAGAAGATAATAACATAGTATCACCTGATTATGCACAAGTTATCTTGAATGGTAATGGGAAGGCTGTAATAGTTAACATAACTAAAGAACCAAGTAATGAAGCTACATCAATATTCAGGGGACGTATTAAGAGTATAAATGAAAATGAAGACATGCAGGTTCAATCATTTGCATTACTAAAAGGAATGAAGTGGATATATTCACCTATCCCACGTATGTTCACTACAGATTATGAAACGGTCATTATGGATGCTAACGGAATAATTCCACAAACAGATTTCTTGGATTACTCTGAGAAAACAAAGGTAGATAAAGTTTATACTATTATCTCAGATGGAACAAAAGCAAAATATATTATTGAGAATCCATACTGTCTAGACGGAGTAAAGGGTGAGATCTACGAAACTGAGAGTGGTGCAATAAGTATAAAAGATACAATAGTATATAACAAAACCAATAATAGCTGGAAAGATCTAAGTTACAGTAATAGCTATGCTAAGATTAATCTTAAGACTAATACGATTATAATTAAGAATAATGAAGTCATATCACCAGATATGTTAGAAAAGGGTGATATAATCAGGGTAATCACTGATGAATATCTTATTACTAAACTTGCTACAAAAGGAGCTAGAGATGTTGATGGATATATTATTCTTGTAGAGAAATAAAATAACTAGAAAGAGGTGGACAATCTATGAAAAGAATAAGCATGAAAATATTATTTTTGATATTCGCTTTTAGTATCACAAGCATATGTGTCTATGCAGATATGGGTGATATGGGTTATTTTGGGGGTATATCAGAAGGAACTAACCTGCCTAAGACCATTGAGAAGTATGTTCCTGTAAAACCTCTAAAAACAAGAGTTATGCGTTATAAGGAAATGGTCTATATTTCTGGTGAACCAATTGAATTTGAAGGTACTATAAAAGTTACTAAGAATGATGATGTAATTGATACAAAAGAATCAGGCAGTTATAACGAAAAATATGTAATAAGCGCTAAGAACTTGGAGAAAAACAGTACACTTGATAGGACTATCAATTTTACAACTTCATTTTATTATGTTGATGGAGATTTTAAAAAACAGATTGTCAGAGATTCAGCAGTGAGTAGCTGGACAGAAAAAATTGTTATTGATGATGTAACTTATACTTTAGATGATACATTTTCCATATATTCATTAACTGGTGTAGAAGATATTACACCAGGGGTCAGCTATTATGATACATCTGTATCTTATGAAGCTAGATTCCTATCAAGTAATAATGAGACAATCACTATAAAAACAGAAGGTTCAGTTTACGGATATGACCAACCTTGGTCAAAAGTTGAGTCAGGAAAACTTACTATGGATATAATAGGACCGAAGGATAGAATGCAAGTAACACTTAATCCATCATTAGAAGCTAAGAAAACTATGTACTATGACAAAACTTCTCCTTTTCCAATCAGCTTTGATGGAACTTATAATCAAAGACTTGAAAGAGAAGCATCATTAAAATACAATATAACAACTAATCACCCAGAATTGACTAGAAGTCAAATGGAAAACAGTATAATGATTAGTACAGCAAAACAAATAGAAAAACTTCCTATTCCAGCAGGACTTGATTTCTTGGATAGCAACCCAGCAAATGAACATATGAAGAAATTGTACAGTATGGAAATAATGACTGAGATTCCTCATAAATCTATGGAATTAGAAGCAATAACAAGAGGTGAATTCATAAAAGCTATTTGTCTTGCTATGAATATGGATACAAGTAAATATCAAGTAACCAGTAAAAACAAGAATAGCATGAAAGTGATATTTGGTGATGTGTTACCAGATAACCCACTATATCCATACATTATGACAGCTTATAATGCTAAACTTATAAAAGGTGTAGGAGATGTTTTCAAAGTATCACAACCTATTACACGACAAGAAGCATTATGTATACTGATTCGTGTTATTGGTCTTGAGAAGATAGGTAAATTAGAGAATTCTGTGACTCCATTCAAGGATGATAACATGATATCACCTTGGGCAAGAAAAGCAATATTAGCTGGTTACAAGTTAGGGATCATAGAAGAAAAAGAGGGTAATCTGGAACCTAGGAAGTGGTTATCCAAGATAGATGCAAGTACAATAATTGATAATCTCATTAATTACCTAAGAGAAGATATCTCAGGTTATTATAGATTGATTCAGTAAATTATAGTTTACATAAAATGGATTAATGATTACATTGATCAGAATGATAAATCAAACAAGTAAGAAGGGATAAAAGATGAAAAAAATAATTAACAGGATTGTTCTTACAGCAGTTGTATTATCCATGTTGATAGTACCTATCAACGTGAAAGCAGTAGATTCAGTAGCTGTTGAGCGTAAAGGGGAAGAATTCAAAGTATTGTTTAGCCTAATAAGGGATAATTATGTAGGTGAGGAAGTAACAGATGAACAGTTATTCAAGGCAGCTATAGATGGTATGTTTGATGAATTAGACCCTTACTCAACATTCTATACCAAGAAAGAAGCAAACACCTTGATTGAGGCAATATCAGGTGAATTTGTAGGTATTGGTGTTGAGATAGTACAAGATGGAGATTGGGTAAAGGTATCCCGTCCTATACCAAAATCACCAGCTATAAAAGCGGGAGTTAGAGCGGAAGATATTATAATTGCAATCAATGGAGAAAGTGCAGAGAATTATACACCTACAGATGCGGCTAATAAGATGAAAGGTAAAGAGGGAACTATGGTCTCTGTTACCTTCAAAAGAGGGAACAAGGAATATACAGTTGATATAAAAAGAGCCTTAGTAAAAATATCAGCTGTTGAGACTGAAGAAATTAATGATTTATTCCCTAAGTTGGATAAAGAAGTAGCCAAGAAGATAAATTATATAAGAATAAATTCTATCAATAAAAATGTAGCTGAAGATATAGAACCCTACCTAGAGGATGCTAAGAAAGAAGGAGTCAAATATTTGATTCTTGATCTTAGAGATAACCTAGGAGGATATGTTGATTCAGGAGTGGCTCTATGTAATATGTTAATACCTAAGGGACCAGTTCTTCATTTTGTCAATAAAGAGGGAAGAAAAATAACTTATAGAAGTAATCTAAGAAAAGCTCCTTTTGAACTGGTAGTACTTACTAATGAGAATACAGCTTCAGCTTCTGAATTCATTGCAGCAGCTGTAAAAGAATCAGGTGTAGGTGTTACAGTTGGAGAAACAACCTATGGAAAAGGTGTAGCACAGTATATTTATGATATATCAGATAAATATTCTATAAAATTAACTATGGAGGAATTTTTATCAAGAGATGGGCACAAAATAAATGGTATAGGTGTTGCTCCAGATTATGAAGTGATAGTACCTAATCTAATTGTCAGTCCAGAAAGACTATTTTTGGATGACGAAATGGAAGAAGTCAAAAATGTTGAATTAATTTTAGAATATTTGGGTTATGCTATTAATGAACCAGATAATCTGTACGATGAAAAGACTGAGAAGGCTATAACACAGTTTCAGAAAAATATGGGATTAAGAGCATATGGAGTTTCAGACCATCCAACTCTAAAAGCACTCAATACAAAATTAATTGAAAGTATTAACAAAAAAGATATACAATTAGAGAAGGCTATGGAAGTAATTTTAAGTAAAATAAACGAAAATTAAATTTGTTATTGACTATTTCACTAACTAATAATAAAATAAAGAGGTTGTATAAAATAGAAATTGATAACCCAAAAGTATATAAGGTTCATTATAAAAAGTAGTAAGAACAAAATTGTTTAGACTACTTTTTATAGAGTAATCATTTAAATAAAAAAAGACTATGAGGTGAAATGAGGATGCAAACGAAATACATTTTTGTTACGGGAGGTGTTGTTTCCGGACTAGGAAAGGGCATAACAGCTGCTTCATTAGGAAGACTTTTAAAGGCTAGAGGTAAGAAAGTTACAATACAAAAATTCGACCCTTACATTAATATTGACCCTGGCACAATGAGTCCGTATCAACATGGAGAGGTATTTGTTACCGAAGACGGAGCAGAGACAGACTTAGACCTTGGACATTACGAAAGATTTATAAATGAGAATCTCAGCAAGTATAGTAATATTACTACTGGAAAAATCTACTGGTCTGTACTTAACAAAGAAAGAAAAGGGGAATATCTAGGCGCAACAGTTCAAGTTATTCCACACATAACTAATGCTATAAAAGAAAGAGTTTACAGAGTAGGAAAAAGCGCACAATCAGACATTGTTATAACAGAGATTGGTGGAACAGTTGGAGATATTGAAAGTCTGCCATTTATGGAAGCCATAAGACAAGTATCCGCTGAAGTAGGACCAGAAAATGTATTATATATACATGTAACCCTTATTCCTTATCTTGCCAAAGCTGGTGAAATGAAGACTAAGCCTACACAGCACTCTGTAAAAGAATTACGTTCAATTGGTATTTTACCAGATATACTAGTATGTAGAACAGAGCATGAATTATCAGAAGAAATGAAAGACAAGATGGCTCTTTTCTGTAACGTTAAAAAAGAATGTGTTATTCAAAACCTTGATGCAGATACTTTATATGAAGTTCCATTGATGTTAGAAAAAGAAGGACTAGCTAAGATTGTATGTGATAAATTGAAGCTTGATTGTGCTGAGCCTGATTTAACTGAATGGAAAGAAATGATAGATAGAGAAAAATCCATGACTAATCTTGTTAAGATTGCATTAGTTGGTAAATATGTTGAATTGCATGATGCGTATATTTCTATTGTAGAATCCTTGAAACACGCTGGAATATACCATAAAACCAAGTTAGAAGTTCTATGGGTAAATTCTGAGGAAGTTACTAGTGAAAATGTAGATGATTACTTAAAAGACGCTGATGGAATATTAGTTCCTGGTGGATTCGGAGATAGAGGTATAGACGGTAAAATCTTTGCAGTTAGATATGCTAGAGAAAACAAGATCCCATTCTTTGGTATATGTCTAGGAATGCAGTGTGCAGTTATTGAATTTGCAAGAAATATCTTAGGATATGATGGTGCTCATAGTTCTGAACTTGACCCTGATACAAAATATCCAGTTATTGATTTGATGCCAGAACAGAAGGATATTGATGAATTAGGTGGTACTATGAGACTTGGAGCTTATCCATGTAAGGTTCAAAAGGATTCAATGGCATACCAAGCTTATGATTCTGAATTGATCTACGAAAGACATAGACATAGATATGAGTTCAACAATGAATATAGAGATACACTTGTGAAAGCAGGACTTAACATTGTAGGAGTATCTCCAGATGATAGACTTGTTGAGATGATAGAGATAAATGACCATCCATGGTTCGTTGGTGTTCAATTTCACCCAGAATTCAAATCAAGACCTAACAAAGTGCATCCATTATTCAGAGACTTTGTAGGAGCAAGTATAAAAGCCAAGACAAATTAATGTCTTGGCTTTTTCTTATTTTTTATAGCCTTTCATTCCGACTATATACATACCAGCTAAATCTACTTTTACCATTTTCTTAACAGGCAATTCTTTGAATACCTTGTCATCACACAATAAAGTAGTAATTTTAGGACCGATTTTTGCTTTTACCATAGGTAATTTTCTAAAACGAATGTATTTTGGAATTTGGTCTTGTACCATTTTTGGCAAATTAGAATCTTTTACTTTCTGTTTCTTCTTATCTATAACAAGTATAGATGTTGTCATTTTGTTTTGATTAATTACTGATTGCTGGTCATTAGCTTTACCTTGTAACTTTCTTCCTACAAAATAAAGGATAGCAAATACAACAACAATAATTCCTAATACAAGCAATAGAATTTCCCACCACTCCATAGGTGCACCTCCTTTGAAAAGATACTTATTAGTGCGTTCTATATATTCTATCATTAATTACATAAAAATCAAAGAGGAAATTTGCTAAAACATCAAATTTCCTCTGCATTTTATAGTTTTTCAGTTTTACTATCCTACTTAGAAAGTAATTGGAGGATTTCAGAACGAACATAAACAGCACTTTTTTTCATATCCTCTTGTGGCAATTCACTTAAAAGAATAGGTTTACCAAAATTAAGCGTTACTTTGCTTGGTTTTACAACAACACCATTATTGTTTTCAAAGATATTATCTGTTCCTTTTATGCCAAATGGTATAATAGGTACATTAGCTTTTTCTGCTAACTTCAAGCTACCTTGTTTGAAAGGTAAAGGCTCTTCAGATTCTTTGTTTCTAGTGCCTTCAGGGAAAATTAGCATTGATAGACCTGATTTCAACATTTCTATACCAGCTAGGATTATTTTCAGACCTTCCCTGAAATTAGTTCTGTCAAGGAATAATCCACCCATCAATTTTAGTAATAGATTCAAGTAAGGAACTTTTGTCAATTCTTTTTTTCCAATAAAACCAAAAGGACGATTAATGACTTTAATCAATAGAACAACATCAAATATGCTTCTATGATTGCCCACGAATAGTACAGTTTCATTTGGGATATTTTCTAATCCAGTTATATTAACTCTACTTCCTGTTAAAAACATGATACCTCTACATATATGTGTCACAATGAATTTTCCAATCTTATATTGAGCATCTTTGGAAAACAAGCCTGCTATAAAACCTATGATAAGTACAGGTAAAGCAAGAATCAAATAAATAGCCATAAAAATTACTATAATTACTGCACGCATACAATCACCTTATCCTGATAATTTTATATACATTATAAGTATATGTTTTGATTATAAGCTTATGAGACAGAAAGAGTTATGTGGTTCATTTTACAAAAGATAATCCTTCAAAATACAAGTAAAATAAATCACATAACACTTGACTCTTAAGCTTATATAAAAATATCTTATACATGTAACATAATTATATCATTAATATCTAAAAATCGCTATAGTTTTTAAGATGGAGTTTACTTATTTGTTAATCTCTTCCATATAATTTCGTAATCTCTCTTAACCTGTCAGCGATATCATCAGTCAACATGTCACTGGTGTATCTCCATTGCCAGTTGCCCATGGATGAACCTGGAATATTCATCCTTGCATGGCTATCCAGAGATAGAATATCCTGAAGTGGGACTATTGCCATCTTGGAGACTGAACCATAACAAGCTCTAATGAAGTCCCAAGAAATGTTCCTTCCATCAGTGTTCATATATCGCCTGACTTTATCTTGTTTCATCCTATCAGCTTTATTATACCATCCAACAGTTGTATCATTGTCGTGTGTACCACTGTAGCAGATGCTGTTAGAACCATAATTATGAGGTAGAAAATCATTGTCTTCCAAATCTTCAAAAGCAAACTGTAATATTTTCATACCCGGAAGATTAAAATCATCTCTTAATTTTTTTACTTCATCTGTTATTATTCCAAGATCTTCTGCAATAATAGGTAATTCGGTTCCCAGTGCATTGATAAAAGCGTTGAATAGTTCTTTGTTAGGTCCTTTTTTCCAAGTACCCTTGATTGCAGTTTCATTACCATAAGGAATGGACCAATAACTCTCAAAACCCCTGAAATGATCAATCCTCACGATATCAACCAATTTTAGGGTATGAGCCAATCTGCTTATCCACCATCTATAGGATGTTTTTCTATGATTATCCCAATGGTACAATGGATTTCCCCATAATTGTCCTGTAGGACTAAAATAATCAGGAGGAACACCAGCTACATGGGTTGGATATCCCTTAGAATCCAATAAAAACAACTCTTTGTCAGCCCATACATCACTACTGTCAAAAGAAGTAAATATAGGTATATCTCCGATAATGAGTATGCCATGTTCATTAGCATACTTCTTAACTTTGTTCCACTGTTCATAAAAAATGAATTGAATGAATTTATAGAAATCTATATCATAGGATAACTTATTAATCCACACCAGTATACTGCCTTTTGAAGGATGAGCTATTTCACTATCCCAACAGGGCCACATTCTACCATCAAAATAATCTTTGCAAGCCATAAACAAGGAGTAATCATCAAGCCAATATTTTTCATCATTACAAAAGGTTAACCAATCATTATATAAAGAATTATCATTGGTTTTTAGAAAGTTGTCATAAGCTTTTTTCAAGATAGAGAATTTGTAATTAATTACTGAGCCGTAATCTATGTTATGGGATTGGTGAGCATGAATAGGCTTAGTGTCTTCAGGATCAATCAAACCTGCTTCAATTAATATTTCTGGGCTTATAATTAACGGCTGTCCCGCAAAAGACGAAAAGGATTGATATGGAGAATCTCCAAAACCTGTATGACCTAATGGCAGTACCTGCCAAAGCTTTTGATTGCTTTTAACTAGAAAATCAATAAAGTCATATGCACCACTGCCTAAATCACCTATACCATATTTACTTGGAAGAGATGTGGGGTGTAGTAATATGCCAGACAATCTTTTGTTGTTAATAATAGTATTAATATCCTTCAATGTGATCCCTCCTAAATAAATATAATATGATTCAACATGTAAAATTATTTATATTTTATTATAATTAATTCACAAAAAACTAATCTATACATAGTATTTGCTAACAATAAATTATTTAATCAACTAACTACTTACCAACTTCAATATTGTATGCAGGTAAGCTAATTAAATAGCTTGGTTGATCTGGTTTCCTAATTATACACAAAAAAGTGCTGTCCCATAATAGATTTCATATTAAGAGACAGCACATATTCTTTTAGGTTATTTTATTACTATTGTTATTGAATGGTTATTGTTGATTTCTATATTGCTTTATCATGGATTGTTTCAATTCAAATAGCTCATGGGATAAGTCAACATAGACATTCTGAGGATTCATAAGTCTTCTTGATTCAGGCCATAGAGTAGATAATTCTTTTTCACAGTACTCTTTGATACTAAAAGTGCTTGGAGTTTCGTAAACACATTTACCATCAATAAATATTGGTTCTAACAATTCTCTTGTATAATAAGTACCTGGTTGTAATTTCAATTGTTTCCATGTAGCTTCTGGGTCAAATAAAATCAATGGTTTTGACTCATCAACTTTTTCATGATTAAGAGCAATGAGATCAGCTTTTATTTTACCAGAACGTTTGTTGTATACCCTTATAATCTTTTTATTACCAGGATTAGTTATTTTTTCAGGGTTCTCAGATATTTTCATTTTTGGAATAAACTCATCATCTTCATATTTGGCAGAAAGTTTATATACTCCTCCAAATGATGGATTACCTTTTGAAGTAATAAGATTGGTTCCTACACCCCATAGTGTAATCTTAGCACCTTGTAGCTTTAGATCACGAATCAGATATTCGTCAAGGTCACTTGAAGCACTGATGATAGCATCTTCAAAACCTGCTTCATCCAACATTATCCTAGCTTTTTTGGATAGGTATGATAAATCACCACTATCCAGTCTGATTCCATAAAAATCTGGTTTAATTCCTTTGTCTTTTAGTTCATTAAAGACTTTTATAGCATTTGGAACCCCGGATTTTAATGTATCGTATGTATCAACAAGTAATAGACAGTTCATAGGATAGAGTTCTGCATATTTCCTGAATGATGTCAGTTCATCAGGAAAACTCATGACCCAACTGTGAGCGTGTGTACCCTTTGCAGGGATATCAAACCATTTTGCAGCCATTACGTTAGAGGTTGCACTACATCCACCTATAACAGCGGCTCTAGCTCCTAGATTACCTGCATCTGGCCCTTGTGCTCTACGTAAACCGAATTCAAGGACAACGTCATCACCTGCTGCCCATTTTACACGAGCTGCTTTAGTAGCTATAAGACTCTGATGATTGATAATATTAAGAAGTGCAGTTTCAATAAGCTGTGCTTCACATAAAGGAGCCACAACTTTTAATATTGGTTCATTAGGAAATACAATTGTTCCTTCAGGTACAGCATATATATTTCCAGTAAACTTAAATGTTCTAAGATAATCTAGAAAATCGCTTTTGAATATATTTTGCTCAGCTAAATATTCAATATCTTCTTCAGTAAAATGAATGTTATTGATGTAACTTATTGCCTGTTCTAGACCAGCAGCAATTGAAAAACTGCTTCCATGTGGATTAACCCTGTAAAAAAGGTCAAACACAGCAATCTGGTCTCTTGAATTAAGGTCATAATAACCTTGCATCATAGTTAATTGGTAAAAATCTGTCAGCAATGTTAAATCCGCGCCATGCATTTATAATTCCTTCTTTCGTAAATAGTAAAATATTAATAGAAAATTATTTGTATTTTATTATAAAATCATTGTTGTTGCTTAGTCATTTTTTTATAGTTTATACTATTATAACATAACAATCAAGATATTATGCTAATAACTGATAAAATAATTGAGTTAGCTTATTTCTATTTATATTCTTTGGGACTTACACCCACTTCTCTTTTAAAAGTACGATTAAAGTGAGCTATACTGCTGTAGCCACAGATTTCAGCAATCTCATATATTTTATGAGTATTCTCAGTTAGTAATTCTTTTGCGTGTTCAATTCTAAGGTTGGTAATGTATTGGGTTATATTAATGTTTTCGTTATCTTTGAACAGCTTTGATAAGTAATTGGGATGTATGTATAATTCATTGGCTATGTCATTGAGTAATATTTGCTCTGTATAATTATCTAGAATATATTGCTTTGCTTTCCTAATGAGAGCATGTTTTTCTGTTTCTGTCTCAGAGAGAATATGATTGATATAATTTTGTGTATTGATGATTAACCATTCTTCCAGATGTTTTACTGATTCTATGGATTCATAGCTGTAAAGATAACTCTCGTCCGTAACCCATTCATTTATTGACAGATTGTTGCTTATGGATGACTCTATTAGATTATTGGTTAAGGTATAGAATATATTGAGGGTCAAATCTTTTGTCTGATAATCAAGATTAGAGTATTCTTCAAATATTAGTTGTATCTTTTGTACACATCTGTTGACGTCAAAAGACTCTAACAATGATTTGAAGGTAGGGCATTCCCTCATATTGAATAAACATTGATTTGATTGTTGTTTCTTTTTTTGGCTAGGAGATATGATAATACCTGTTTCGTTATGAAGATGACGGTTAATTTGATTGTTAAGGGTTTTATATGTTTCGTGAATATTAGGTATTGATGAAATCTTGCTCCAAGTCATTGATAATATATGACCCAATGAATGTCTGAATGTATACTGAATGGTTTCAGCCAATTTTGAGATAGCAGATTCTAATTGGTTAAGCTTAGAAATGGAGTTGCTGCTATAAACAAATATGAGATGATTATAGTGATCGTAAATAGTATATATGGGTGGAAGTATGGAAACATATTTTTTAATAGTATTAACAAAAGCAAGTTTGTATGTTTCTCTAGTTTTCAAGGGCATATTTACATAAGGTCCATCTACTTTACAAGTAAGCATCAAGAAATAGTCTTCTGAGTTAATGGAGAGGTATTTATTTGCTTCAACATCATCTAATAGAAAAGTATTACCTTTTATAATTATTTCTTCATAATAATCTTTGATGACATAAGGCATCATTTCTTCAATTTGCAGATTGGCTTTTTCAAGTTCCTTATTTTTCTTCAAGCTGTTTTTTATGTCCCCTAGTGCTTCATTTACAACTTCTTTTACTTCTTCATTGGCTATGGGTTTGGTTAGATATCTAAAAACTTGGTATTTGATGGCTTCTTGGGCATAATCAAATTCATCATATCCAGATATTAATATGATTTTGGTCAAAGGATAGGTTTCTTGTATTTTTTCGGCTAGTTCAAGACCTGTTATCAATGGCATTCTTATATCTGATATCAATATATCGATTTTATGATTATTAATTATTTCAAGAGCCTCTTGACCGTTATATGCAGTAAATATTTCATCTATACCTATATCATTCCAGCTTATACCATAAGCTAATCCTTTGACAGCAGTTATTTCATCATCAACAATTAATAAATTGAACATAAGTTAACACTCCTTATCTATTGGAATTGTAATCTTAGCAATAGTTCCTTTTGGTTGTCTTGATTCAATACGAAGTCCAGCTTCCTCTCCAAACTTTAATTTTAAACGCCAATGGGTATTATTAAGGGCATGACCAGATTTATCTAACCTCATTTCATCAAGGGTATTGTTTATTTGTCCTGCTTGTTCTTTTGTGATACCCCTTCCGTCATCTTCTACTATGACTATAATCATTTTATCTTCTAAACTTGCGCTGATATATATGTTTGCGCTATTAGTAAGAGTTTCCATACCATGTATTATTGCATTTTCTACCAGAGGTTGTATAATAAGCCTTGGGACGATAAAATCAGCAATTCTCGGTTCTAAATCTATCGAATAATTAATTTTACCAGGATAACGCATTTGTTGTATCTTTACATAAGAATGAATATTATCCAGTTCTTCTTTCAGTGTTACTAGATTCTGATCCGATTTTGTAGCGAAGCGAAAATATTTTCCTAGATACAAGGACATTTCCGCAGCACCTTCTGTATCTTCTAATACAGACATTTGGTAAATAAAATTAAGGCAGTTATATAAAAAATGAGGATTAATCTGTGATTGAAGAAGTTTCAACTGTGATTGATGATAATTCAGCTTATTTTCGTATACTTCTTTAACCAAGGAATCAATCTCATTGACCATGAGGTTGAATTGGTCAAGCATGAATGCTGTTTCGTGTTTGTAATTATGTTCTAACTGTATTTTGAAATTTCCCTTACTGGCTTCACGCATACCTTCAACCAATTGATTAATGGGATGAAGGACTTTCCTATATGAAAACATGGTAAAACCCACAGCTAGAAGTATTGATAATCCTACTATTATGAAAAGAAGAGTCTGACTTTGTTTAATAGGTTTCATGATGTTTTCAACAGGAAATGCCATTGCCAGGGTTAGATTGGTTGTAGGCATCTTATTATAGATTATCTTAAGTTGAGTGTTATCGTATTTATGATTGAATATACCTGTGTTATTATTTGAATTATTGATTGTATCAAGAACAGATTGTTTATCAAAAGGAATCTGTTGTTTGGAGAAAACTGAAAAACCTTTTTCGTCAGTCAAAAATATGGTACCACTATCTTTTATGGACAGGTTTCCCAATAGTTTTTGTATCTCGTCAACATTTATTTCTATGTAAGCCAGTACCCCTGTTTGAGTATTGTGGAAGGGGGCTTTGTAGTAACTTAATACGTAATTATCCTCTAAGTTACTGTATTTATATATCCATTGACTGTTTTTCCTTGCATCAAAGAAGTTATTGAAATTATAGGTTTCGTCAATATAATCTGTACCATATATTGATGAAAATAGTAATTTCTTATTATATAGAAAAACCATGATGTGAGATTGGAGAGCATTGGTGCCATGTATGAATTTCAATTTTTTATATAGCTCCATATATTCCCAAGAAACCTTATTTTGTGGTGACTGGTTCAGTGCCAATATATCATCATCATATACTAATTGTTTAGCAACAGTTTCTTTATCAAGCAATAGATTATTTAATTCCTCTGATAACAAATGAAGAGAGTTGGAATATGAATCAAGGACTTCTTTTTTAACCAATCCCACGTTAGTGTAACTGACCCATAGATTGATTAGAGTTATTATAATTATTACAATGAGGAAATTTATAATAAGTTTTTTTGATAATGAAGATCTCAGTATATGTCTCATGGCAAGCTCCTTTTATTGATGTCTATATATCAATTCTATTAAAAATTAGGGTAATATACAATGGAAATTAATAAAAATGCAATAACATGTTAATATTGAGCAAGAAATATTAAAATATGTTGTGGTGAAATACTAAAAAATACTATAAATTATAAGTGCATTATAAATTTTAAGGAGGAGATAGAAGATGAAAAGAACAATTAGCTTATTAGTTGTTTTAATCATGGCTACAGGATTAGTTTTTTCAGGATGCAGTAAAAAAGATGATACAAAAAAAGAAGTTGATAATAGTTCTGTAAATCAAGAAAATGGAGATTCAAAAGAATCTGACACTGTTGAAGAAGGTAAGGATAAATGGTTTCATAAATATGAGCCAGCCATAACTTTGACAGGTCATAGAAACAAGAAGAATGATAAAGACTATGGTCAATATGAAAAATGGGCTGAAGAACAATTAGGAATCAAATATGAGCGTAAATGGCTTGTTCCAGATGTAGAGACAGATAATCAGAAGTTGAATTTAGCCATTGTAAGTAATGATATTCCAGATATCATTAGTGTTGAAGCTGGAGATGTTTGTTCTAATCTGATTGATTCAGGAATGATTCTACCTTTGAACGATTTGATAGAAGAATATGCTTCACCTCTTACTAAATATATGATTGAACAATTCCAAGACCAGCTTGATGGAAACTTCTTCTCAATGTTCTCAAAAGATGGTAAATATTATGCATTCCCAGAAGCTGACGACTTATTTGCAGCTAACTGGAAGAATATGTGGTTAAGAAAAGACGTGCTAGATGAGCTAGGAAAAGATATTCCAACTACATTAGCAGAATTCGAAGATATATTGGCTGCTTATAAAGCAAAACATAGTGATGGACTACCATATGTATATAACATCCAACCTATAATGGAAGCACATGGAGCATATCCGGATAAATGGGTTAAAGATGAAAATGGTGAATTGGTTTTTGGTAGTGTACAGCCAAAAGTAAAAGAAGGTTTACAGACATTAAGGGATTGGTATGAAAAAGGATACATTGATAAAGAATTCTTCGTGAAAGATGATACCAAGAACATGGAGTCTTTTGTAGCAGGTAAAGGTATGGCTATATACGGGAACTGGTGGTATGTATTTTGGCCTTTCCCAGATCTAATGACCAATGCTCCAGATTCTTACATGGTACCTGTTCCACCATTAAAAGGACCAGATGGAAAAGCTAGTGTAATGCATGATATAGATAACGGATATTTTAACTATGGTCGTGCTATCAGTGCTAATTGTGAACATCCAGAAGCTCTCATATATATGTTGAATGAACATCTAGACTCACAATATAGAGACAACAAGGAATTAAGGGATTTAATGAAAAATGAGTATGGTTATGAGTTCAAATATCCATATGAAGAAGCAAAAGACCCAATTAATCCAGATGCAGACCCTGAAGACCAGATTTGGGAATATTCTGTTGAAGGACCAGATGTATTCTTCAATACTTATCCTGGTAATCCTGTTCATACATTCTATGGATTCAAATACAACCATTATCCAATGGAATTATTTGATAAATACTTAAGAATGGCAGATGCTTATAAAAATGATACTCTTGACCAGCTGGATATGGATGCTTATCGTGATTACATGGATAACTTTAGACAATATCCAACTATGATGGATACTCATGTAGCCAACCTTGATCTATATCAGCAAGTATTAGAACAAGATATAATAGAACTTAATGAGTTCCAAAGTGCACCTACAAAAACAATGGTTGACAAAAATACATACCTAGAGAAACTTCAATCAGAAACATTTACTAAAATAATAATAGGAGAAAAACCTATTTCCGCTTTTGACGAATTTATTGATGAATGGTACAAAGCAGGTGGAGAACAAATAACTAAAGAAGTCAACGAATGGTATAAAAACAAATAATAAATTATATGGGGCTGTATTGGCAGCCCCCTTTACAACAAATCTACTAATAAAAGACAAAATATTATGAATTATTAGATAAAAAATATTGAAGGAGGTACGTAAAAAGTGGTTAATAAACAATCTGTACATAGGATTAAGACCAAATGGAATATGAAACAGAATTGGCCTCTATACATTATGCTTATACCTGCTGGAATTTTACTTTTGATTTTTTCCTATTATCCGATGTATGGTGTTTCTATAGCTTTTCAGGATTATCAACCAGTCAATGGTTTCTTTGGTTCTCCATTCGTTGGATTGAAATGGTTCAAATACGTCTTTGAAATGCCTGATTTCAAAGAAATCTTAAGCAATACCTTGATAATGGCTATTGGTAAAATTTTGATAGGTACTTTATTTTCAATTGTATTCGCACTGTTACTCAATGAAATCAAAAATAGAAGATACAAAAAAACGGTTCAGACCATTGTTTATCTCCCATATTTTCTGTCCTGGGTTATTATTGGGGGTATCTTCGTTGATTTACTTTCTGCCGATGGTTTGATTAATCAGGTCATCAATCTTTTTGGGCATGAGAGTATCATGTTTCTAGGTGATAACAGATATTTTAGAGGGACAATGATTTTGACGGATGTATGGAAAAGTTTTGGTTATGGGGCAATCATCTATCTAGCGGCTATGACAGGTATTGACCCTCAATTATATGAATCAGCCAGGATGGATGGAGCTAATCGTTTGAAACAAGCCTTGCATATAACTCTGCCAGGGATTCTTCCTACCATTATACTGCTTGCAACTCTTAGTATAGGAAATATATTGAACGCTGGGTTTGACCAGATATTGATTATGTACAACGAGGTAGTTTATGAGACTGGTGATATTATTGATACATTTGTTTACAGGGTAGGACTTGAAAGCGCACAATTCAGTCTGTCTACTGCTGTAGGGCTGTTCAAATCAGTTGTATCATTCATTATGATAGGTATTTCCTATACATTAGCATATAAATTCGCAGACTATAGAATTTTCTAGTAAAGAGGTGAGAAATATTGAAAAAATCAGTTGGGTCAAAAGCATTTGATGGATTTAACTACATATTTTTAGGGTTATTAGCATTATCATGCCTAATACCTATAATTCATATAATAGCAGTATCTTTCAGTAACAAAGCAGCGACGTCAGCTAATTTAGTTACTTTATGGCCTGTTGGATTCCATACATTGGCTTATGAGAGAGTACTGTCCTCATGGGATTTTGTTCGTGCATTTTTTGTATCTATGGGTAGAGTTCTAGTGGGTGTCAGCGTTAACATGTTCATAATATGCGTAACAGCATATCCTTTATCAAAGGAATCCAATCAATTAAAAGGCAGAACATTTTTAGTATGGCTCTTAGTATTTCCAATGTTGTTCAAGGGAGGTCTGATTCCTACTTATCTAGTGGTAAGGGATGTAGGACTTCTTAACTCCTTCTGGGCTTTGATATGGCCAGGTGCTGTACCTATATTTTCTATTATATTAATGATGAACTTCTATCGTTCTCTTCCAAAAAGCTTATCAGAAGCAGCAATGATTGATGGAGCAGGTCATTTCAACATTCTGTTCAAAATATTTTTACCCTTGTCAAAACCGGGTATTGCTACATTGACCTTATTTGAAGCAGTAGGTCACTGGAATGAATGGTTCATGGGTATGATATATCTTAACGACCAAGCAAAGTTTCCGTTACAGACTTATTTGAGACAGATGCTGTTGCCGTCTTTTGCAGAAGGAAAAATAACAGCCTCAGACATAGAATATGTCAAAATGCTTTCTGATAAGAATTTTACAGCGGCTCAGTTGGTAATAGCTATCATACCAATTCTATGTATATATCCTTTTGTTCAAAAATATTTTGTGAAAGGACTTGTTATTGGTTCCGTAAAGGGGTAAATTATAGTTAAATTCAATTATGAAGGGTGATATTATGATACATACTAAAAGTGATTTGCTAAATAAAACTATTGATATAAGAGAAATGTTTTCAGGAGATAATGACTTAATCTTCAATGCAGTACAAGTAAGTGATTTTGATAAGAATAGTCAAACGGGAAAGATTAGATGGGATCGTTACAGTAATAAGCCAAGAATGGCATTCAACAATATAGCGTTAAGTTATGAAAAAACACCTATATGGGAATTCCCCCCAGAATATGAGGAAAACCCATGTTATCCTTTTTCTATTTCATTTGTTTCAGATAGAACTATTAGGCTGAAATTTAATCTTGGAAATAGGATTGTTAAGGAAGAGCAGTCTATGATGCTCTTGAAAGAACCAGCAAAATATAATTGGGATGTTGAAGAAGGTAATGATAAAATAACATATTCAAGTAAATATGGGAAAGTTGTTTTGGAATATAATCCTTTCAGGATTTTTATATATGATGATAAAGACAATATTATAACTCAAACTCGTACTTTTGGAGATAGTTACTGCTTGAAAAATAATGAACCCATTCCTTTTTCTATTGTTAGACGTTCTAGTGATTTCAAAAAGATGATGGCAGCATCTTTTGGGCTTGCCCATGATGAAAAGATCTATGGATGCGGTGAATCTTTTACTAGGCTAAACAAAAGGGGACAATATATCCCTCTATGTACAATAGATGCTAATGGAGCTCAGACTAAGGATATGTACAAGCCTATACCATTTTATATTAGTTCCAGAGGTTATGGAATGTTTGTTAATACATCTACACCAATGAGCTTTGATTTCGGTTCACTGTATGATGATACTTTGACAACTTATGTAAGCGATAATACGGTTGATATGTTCATTTTCATAGGTAATCCTAAGGAAGTAGTATCAGAATATACAGCATTAACTGGTAGAAGTGAAGTTCCTCCTTTATGGTCTTTTGGATTATGGATGAGCAGGATTACATATAAAGCAGAAGATGAAGTCAGGCAGGTAGCACATAGATTAAGAGAAAATAAAATACCTTGTGATGTTATTCATATTGATACAGGGTGGTTTGAAAAAGATTGGCGTTGTGATTACGAATTCTCAAAAAACAGATTTGATGACCCAAGAAAGATGATTGAAGACTTGAAGGAATCAGGTTTTCATATTAGTTTATGGCAGTTGCCTTATTTTACACCATACAACAAGTTATATGCAGAAGCCATAGAAAAAGGTTATGTAGTATTATCAGAAGATAATGAACTGCCAACTGAAGATGCAATAATAGATTTTAGTAATGAAGATGCTGTAAAATGGTATCAGAATCTACTTAGGAAGTTGCTTGAAATGGGAGTAGGAGCCATCAAAGCTGATTTTGGTGAAGCTGCGCCTATATTTGGAAGATATGCTTCTGGTAAGAGCGGTCATTATGAACACAATTTATATCCTCTAAGATACAACAAAGCAGTATCAGAGGTAACTAAAGAAGTAAACAATGAATTTATCATATGGGCAAGAAGCGCTTGGAGTGGTAGCCAGAGATACCCATTGCATTGGGGTGGAGATGCAGAAAATACTGATAGTGCTATGGCAGCATCCTTAAGAGCTGGATTATCTTTGGGTTTATGCGGATTTACATTCTGGAGCCATGACATAGGAGGTTTTGTTCGAAAAAGTCCAGAAGAGTTATATACTAGATGGATGCCTTTTGGAATGTTGACTTCTCACAGCAGATGTCATGGAGAGCCGCCAAAAGAGCCATGGGAATATAGTAATGAGTTTGTTAAAGTCTTTAGAGAATCAGTAGAATTAAAATATCAATTAATGCCTTACATATATACAGAAGCTGTAAAAAGTGCTATGAATGGGTATCCAATGATGAGAACATTATTCTTTGAATTCCCTGAAGATAAAACAGCTTGGCTTATTGAGGATGAGTATTTCTTCGGTGAGAATTTGTTGGTAGCTCCTATTTTTGAACCTGATTGTGATAAGAGAGAAGTTTATCTTCCAGTAGGTGATTGGGTGCAGTATGGAACTAATAATAGATTCAAAGGGGGCAGATGGATAAGTGCAAAGAATGAGAGCCTTCCTATACTTATATTTGTCAAGGATGGAAGTATTATACCTAAAGTTGCTGTAAGCCAATGTACTAAGGATATTGATTGGGCAAATATCCAGTTGGATATGTATACAACAGTAGATGCAGAAGATAACCAAAAGCAGGATATTAATATTTATAGTGATAAAGATTGCGTTAAAGTAATTGTTGAAGGTGATATAGTTGATTATGTCAGTGATAATAACAAAGAATACAATTTTAATATAATAAAATATTAATATTAAAATGCTACAACATATGATTAAAAATCTATTGGGAAAAATTTTTATCATCCTTATATTGCATTATATTTTATAATCTGATAGTATTTACATAAATTAAATTTAGACTGACTGACTAATTGAGTAAGTAATCAAATACTTGGAGTACTAAATACTTTGCAGTAATTTACACTATAAAACTTGAGGATGATAAAAATGTTATTTGGCAATAAGGATTTTATAAGGAAAAAGAAGTATAAGGAAATTGATTTTAAACTGTTAGCTTCAACAAATAAGTACTATAAAGAATCTGAAGCGCATATTGATGAAGTAACTTGGCAGGATCTTGATATGGATAATGTTTTTGCCGATATCAATCATACTGTGACAACACCAGGAGAAGAAAAGTTATATTGCTGGTTGAGAAACCCAGCTGACAATAAAGAAGATTTTAATAAGCGTAAAAATCATATCAACAGCTTCAAGAAAGACAGGGCAGTATCAAATAATCTTAGACTAGCTTTATCAAGGATTAAATATTGTGATTTTGATTTTAGAGAGACTATAAACAAAGGTTTTTTGATTAATAATCTATTGTTGATTGGTATGATATTGTTAGTAATATTAAATGTAGGTATACTTGCTGTTTCATTAATTACAATGAATTTCACAGCTCTGCCTTTGTTCATTATAACCATGGCCGCTAGTATTATAATTCATTTTAGATTTTCCATGACCTATAATGCTCAGTTACAAGTTATCGGTTATATCATTAAGATACTGTCTTTCAGTAAGAAGAATTGGAAATCAGTAGAAAAAGTGTCACCTGATCTAGCAGATAGATTGAAAGAACTGAATTCCAAGTTATCCAAGATAACTAAAAAAGGTTCAGCAATCTTCAAGGTTGAAGGATTAGATGTTATTGGTGATTATATAAACATCTTGTTCTTGATAAAAGAGATTAATTTCTTGAGAGTATCAAGTTTGATTAATAAAAATAAAAAAGATTTGATTAGATTATATAATAATGTTGGCGATTTAGATGCAGGGTTAAGTATTGACAGGTATCGCAGGGATTTAAAATATTATTGTGAACCTGATATGGACAATGAATTTGATGATATAAATATAATAGATATGTACCATCCATTACTGAAAAATCCAATATCCAATACAATTGATATAGGTTCATCAATAGCTATTACAGGTTCTAATATGAGCGGTAAGTCTACTTTCTTAAGAACTGTAGGGTTGAATTCACTCTTCGCTCAAGGTATTTGTACTAGTTTATCCAAGGAGCATAGAGCTAAGTTTTATAGGCTTGTTACTTCAATAAGTCTTAATGATGATATTTTGCAAGGTAAAAGTTATTTCCTTATGGAGGCAGAAGCCATTAAACGTATGGTTGATTCATGTAATGATGAGACTCCGTTGTTAATACTTATAGATGAAATATTCAAAGGTACTAATCCAGTTGAAAGACTTGCTGCATCAATGGAGATATTGAATCTCTTAGCTGCCGCCAATACCAAGACTTTGGTTGCAACACATGACTTGCAGATTTTACCTGAATTGAAGGGTTACGAATATTATTATTTTACAGAGAATGTTACTAAGGATTCTCTTGAATTTGATTACAAAGTTCATAAAGGAATTACTTCTACTCGTAATGCAATTAAAATACTGGAATTTATCAAGTATCCAGGTGATTTGGTTGATTTGATTAATAAGCGAATAGAAGTTATGGAGTTATAAAGTAGAATGTGTTATTTGAATTCTAAAAAGTATACAATAGAGGTCTTTCACTGTTAAGGTGGAAGACCTCTATTTAGCTGTATAAGGCTCTAAAAAATAAGGTTGATAGTATAGAATAATGAAAAAAGATATAAAAGCAACTGTTGGTTGTCAAAAATGTTATGTTTGATTGGTAGAAATATAATTATTTAATAGTATAATGTTCTATGAAGAGGTGAGTGAAATGAGTTTCCAAAAGCAATTACAGAAATTGAGGAAAGAAAAAGGATTATCACAAGAAAAATTAGCCGAGATGATTGGGATTTCAAGACAGGCAGTTGCAAAATGGGAAGTTGGACAGTCATATCCTGATATTGCTAGATTAATTCTATTGAGTGAGCTTTTTAAAGTAAGTATTGATAAATTAGTTAATGATTATGATGAGAATTGCCGTTTATATATAGAAGAGAATAAGCAGGATTGCAAGGATGAGGATATAATACAATTTTTGTGTATAGCAAAAAAACATATTAATGATATTGTTGAAGTTAAAGATACAGAGTCTAATGCATATGATATGCAATTTTCTGAAGGGAATCTTAAATATATCAGTAGATATCATGGTAAGAAGCAATTCATAGGAGAAGATTTATTATTGAGAGATGATAGTCCCATTTGGGGAATGAATTATAATGGAAGAATTATTGGTGAAGTTTTTTCAGAAGGGTTCTTAAAAGAGGCATTGGCGTTAGTACCTAAAGAGTATCCATATCGTGGGCCTATGGTATATCAGAATGGACAATACAAATACCATTGTATCGTTAATGGAGAATTAGAATGGTTTCAAGGATATGAAGAGATATTTTTTGAGGATATCAAGATATATGAATGTAATTTTAATGGTGGATATATTAAATAGTAGGATTAAGAAAGATAGGAGATTATATGATACTGAATAGAAATGATAAGTGTTGGTGTGGTAGTGGATTAAAATATAAAAGATGCCACATGAATTTTGATGAGGAGCTTCAAAGGTTTGCTGATAAAGGATATGAAGTTCCAACTAGAGATTTAATTAAAAGTAAAGAACAGATTGTTGGGATTAGAGAAAGCGCTAAGATCAATAATGGTCTTTTAGATTTGATAGGTGAAAATATTAGAGAAGGCATGAGTACAGAAGAAGTTAATGTATTAGCTCATAATTTTATTGTATCTCATGGGGGGATACCGGCTACACTGAATTATGATGGGTTTCCAAAAAGTGTTTGTACGTCAATTAATGATGTGGTTTGTCATGGGATACCTGATAGAAATAGAATTCTAATAGAAGGAGATATCATCAATGTGGACTCGACCACTATACTTGATGGATATTATTCTGATGCATCTAGAATGTTTAAGATTGGTAAGGTAAGTGAAGAGGCTGAGAGAATTGTTCAAGTAGCTAGGGAATGTTTGAAGAAAGGAATAGAGGAAGTTAAACCTTGGAAGAGCTTTTTAGGGGATATAGCTGAAGCAGTGCAAAATCATGCTGAGAGTAATGGATATTCAGTAGTTAGAGAGTTTGGTGGTCATGGGGTTGGATTAGATATTCATGAGGAACCTTTTGTGTCGCATGTGGGTAAAAGAGGAACTGGTATGTTATTGGTGCCTGGGATGGTATTTACTATAGAACCTATGATAAATGTTGGAGGTAGAGAGATATTTATAGATAAAGCTGATGGATGGACTGTGTTAACTTCTGATGGGTCACTTTCTGCACAGTGGGAGCATACAATTCTTGTGACGGAGGATGGTGTGGAGATAATATCAAAATAATTGAATTGTAATATATTTTGTAATCTGATAATATTTAATAATATATTATTATGATTATAAAATTGGAGGATGACATATATGTACTTGGTGAGTGCTTGTTTGGCTGGTATTAATTGTAGATATGATGGTGGAAATACTGAGAATGAGATTATAAAAAATATGGTGAAGGAAGGTAGAGCTATTGCTGTTTGTCCAGAGCAATTAGGTGAGTTGCCTATACCTAGAGCTTGTTGTGAGATTATTATGGATGATGATGGGAATAAGAAGGTAATGAGTGTAGATGGGGAAGATTTTACTGAAGCGTATAGACAAGGTGCAGTTAAGACATTAGAAATCTGTAGAGCTAGTGGTATTAATGAAGCAATTCTACAGTCAAGAAGTCCTTCGTGTGGATATGGATTGATTTATGATGGAACATTTTCGGGTAACCGTATAGATGGTGAAGGATTAACGGCTGAACTTTTGAGTAAGAATAATATTAGGATATATACAGAATCAGAAGTTGATGATTTTGAATAGAATTTAATATGTTTAATTATAGTTTCATTTTATTAAAGAATTATAAAACTCCTTGCTGATAATGATTGAGTTATCAGAGAGGAGTTTTTTCGTTAATAAAACGTATCAATTTTCTATTAGATTATGTATTTTTCTTGTTAATCTTAGCTAGATATCTATAAATACTAGGTTCTGAACAAGATAGTTTGTTGGCAACTGTACTGACTGCTCCTTTTAGCATAAAGACGCCTTTTTGATCTAGGATGTCTACTATTTGTAATCTTTCGTCCTGTGTGAGACGGTCTACGGGTATATTACTATCTTTGAGTACTTTGTTTAGAACAGTGTCAGTTACTTCTTCAATAGAATTAGAGAATGTTTCTGAGCTGTTTTCTACTATAGAATCAACAGAATTATATTTACTATTTTCTTCTATCAATTTGTCTGGATGACAAAGCTGTAATATTTTGTCACTGAGTTCTGTATATCTTCGGTCGTCAAAATTAATGCATAACATTCCCATAAGTTCTTCATCATCATCTTTTATGAAAAAGGTGGAGGAACGTAATAGTCTTTGGTCTTTTGAGACACCATTGTAATTTATCTTATAATCTTTATCCTTATATTCTTTGTTTGCGATTATCTCAAGTCCTAGGTTGGTCATTGGTGCGCCTACAGTTCTTCCGCTGATATGACCATTAGCTATGGCAACAATGGATTTTGAATCTGATTGTATGTCATGTAAAGCGATTTCGTAATCAGGACCTAGGGTTTTTCCTAAGAATTTTACAAGACCGGTATATTGTTTTAATGTATTATTATCCATATTTTCACCTGCTTAGATATTTTAATAGCTTTCTTTGTTTAGATTATTCATCAATATATAGAATAGATTATCATAGTAATAAAAAAAATGCAATGTGATAAAAGTTTCTAAATATATTGACTGAAAATTATAGTGATGATAAAATAATATTATCATAATAAAAAATTATAAGGAGGTAAATATATGAAAGAAATTATAGCTACAAAAAACGCTCCAGAAGCTATTGGACCATATTCTCAGGGGACTGCTGGAGCAGGATTGGTCTTTGTTTCAGGACAACTTCCAATTGATATTGCAACAGGACAATTCCCAGATGGTGGAATAAAAGAGCAAACAAAACAATCTTTAGAAAATCTAAAACAAATATTATTAGAGCGTGGGGTAACTTTACAACATGTATTGAAAACAACTGTTTTCTTAAAGGATATGAATGATTTTACTGCTATGAATGAAGTATATAAAGAATATTTTGGAGATAGTGATTATCCAGCAAGAGCGGCAATACAGGTTGCTAGATTACCAAAAGATGCTTTGGTAGAAATAGAAGCTATTGCTTTAGATAAATAATTAATTTTACAACTATTAGTTTACATAATTATATTTGCTTGAAGGGTTTAATAGTACCCACTCTTTAGTTAAATTATAATACGTATGGAGGTAATTGGATGGCTAAAAAATATGTACCAGAACCATTTAGAATAAAAATGGTTGAAACTATCAAAATGCTTACACGTGAAGAAAGAGAACAAAAGATAGAAGAAGCAAAATATAATATGTTCAATTTAAAAGGCGAAGATGTCTATATTGATCTGCTCACAGACAGTGGAACCAATGCAATGAGTCAGGAACAATGGGCAGGTGTCATGGTTGGTGACGAAGCTTATGCTGGAGGAAAAAGTTATTTCAAGCTTTTAGATACAGCTAGAGATATTTTTGATTATAAATATATTCAGCCTGTTCACCAAGGACGTGCGGCAGAAAAAGTCCTGTTCGGTATATTAATGGGAGAAGGAAAGTATGCTATATCTAATATGTTCTTTGATACAACAAGGGCTCATGTCGAACTTACTGGTGCAAGAGCAATAGATTGTGTTGTTGAAGAAGCCAAGAAACCAGAAGTAAGAGCACCTTTCAAAGGTAACATGGATGTAGAAAAATTAGAGAAATTAATCAACGAATATGGACCAGAAAAAATAGCATTAGTCGTTATGACAGTAACTAACAACTCAGCAGGAGGTCAACCTGTATCAATTGAGAATATGAGAAAAACTGCTGCTGTTTGTAAAAAATATGGTATCAGAATGAACATTGATGCTGCTCGTTATGCAGAAAATGCTTATTTTATCAAGAGAAGAGAAGAAGGATATGCAGATAAATCAATCAAAGAAATAGTTAAAGAGATGTTTTCATATGGAGACATGTTCACTATGAGCGCCAAAAAAGATACAATCGTAAATATGGGTGGATTAATTGGTGTAAAAGATGATGAGAAACTGTTCCAAGATGTTAAAGGACGTACAATATCTTTTGAAGGATTTATTACATATGGTGGACTTTCAGGTCGTGACCTTGAATGTTTGGCAATCGGTTTGAATGAAGGTATTGACGAAAGTTACTTAGAATATCGTAATGGACAGATGGAATATCTTGCATCCAGATTGGATGATGCAGGAATAGCATACCAAGCCCCTGTAGGAGGTCATGGATTATTTATAGATGCTAAAAAAATGTTCCCTCATATACCTTATTATGAATTCCCAGGTCAAGCACTAGCAATTGAATTATACAAAGAAGCGGGAATCCGTACATGTGATATAGGTTCTTATATGTTAGGAAATGACCCTGATACAGGGGAACAATTACAAGCATCATTTGAATTTACAAGATTAGCTATTCCTCGCCGTGTTTATACTCAAGCACATTTTGATGTAATGGCAGATGCATTGATTGCAATTAAGGAAAGAGCAAAAGATGTAAAAGGATATAAGATAACTTGGGAACCACCTATTCTTAGACATTTCCAAGCGAGTCTTGAACCTTTGGATAAATAGTAATTAATATATTAGACTCTGTATAGCTATATGTTCAGCCATTAATGGCCTATCCCATACCCCTATAAAAGCTATACAGAGTCTTTATTATCTTATTTATTCATTGGTATCTTATATTAATAGATTATCTCTAATTTATTATCATGTATTTTCTTTAATCATTAATCTTTCAGTTTATATTCTATTATATTTGTTTCTTCTAACTTATAAAATCATAATATTCACTGTATAATTAATAAAAGAATAACCATGTCTTGATAGTGACATTATGTTTAGTATCTGATATTATATAGGATAATAGAATTTTGACTTATCATAAAGGAGCATTGCTGTATATATTATATGGCGTAAATATTTAATAAGATAGCTCTTATAGACTAAATAAGATTATTCATAATAGTCTAGAAAGGAAGAGTATGTGAAGTCTATTATTTCATTATACTAGGTGAGAAAATGAGTAATAAAGTTAGTACATCAAAGAAAAGAGATGCATTCAATTCTAAGACTGGATTTATACTGGCGTGTATTGGGTCAGCAGTAGGAATGGGCAATCTGTGGATGTTTCCATACAGAGTAGGACAATTTGGTGGAGCAGCCTTCTTGATACCTTATCTGATATTTGTAATTGTTATTGGATTTACTGGAGTAATCGGAGAAATGTCTTTTGGCCGTGCAATGAGAACAGGTCCTCTAGGAGCCTTTAAAAAAGCTGTTGCTAGAAGAGGTAAGAAAAACGGAGATTTAATAGGATTGATTCCTGTAATAGGATCTTTGGGTATTGCAATTGGATATGCAGTTGTAGTTGGCTGGATACTTAGATTTACAGTAGGTGCCATAACAGGAAGTCTGACAAATGCTGAAAACAGTGGAGCATATTTTGGTAAAATAGCAGGGACATTAGGAAGTACTGGCTGGCATTTAGCAGGGCTATTAATAACTTTTGTCATCATGTTCTTTGGTGTATCAAAAGGAATTGAAAAAGTCAATAAATTTATGATGCCAGCTTTTTTTGGATTGTTTATAATACTGGCTGTAAAAGTCATGACATTGGATGGTTCAATGGAAGGTTATAAATATCTATTACTACCTAAATGGGAATTCTTAAAAGACCCTAAGACCTGGGTATATGCTTTAGGACAAGCATTCTTCTCATTATCATTAGCTGGCTCAGGAACTTTGGTTTACGGAAGTTATCTAAGGAAAGACGAAGATGTTGTAAACTCAGCTAAATATGTTGCTATATTTGATACTATAGCCGCAATGCTTGCTGCACTGGTTATAATTCCATCTGTATTTGCATTCAACCTTGATCCTGCATCCGGACCACCACTCATGTTTATAACAATGCCAAGTGTATTCAAATTAATGCCAGCAGGTAGAATATTTGCAATTATTTTCTTTGTAGCAGTATTGTTCGCTGGAATATCATCTTTGATGAATTTATTTGAAACACCTATTGAGACATTGCAGAATAGATTCAAACTCTCTAGAGGATTAGCCATTTTAATAATAGCATTAATAAGCGGTGGAGTAGGGCTTATAGTAGAAAATGGAAATAATCTAAGCACTTGGATGGATGTAGTATCCATTTATATCATTCCACTTGGTGCATTATTGGCAGGAATAATGTTCTTCTGGGTATGTGGTACCAAATTTGCAAGGGAACAAGCTCAGTTAGGAAGAGAAAAAAAGATTGGACCATGGTTTGAACCTATGGCAAAATACATATTTTGTGGTCTTACCATCATAGTTTATATTTTAGGGATTTTTTATGGTGGTATTGGATAATGAAATTTAGGGAGTATATATATTTGTTATATATTCCCTTTAATAATATAAAAAAATATATAAAACTAATATTATGAATTATTACTGATAAATTGTTGAAAAAATATGTATTATAGTTTATTATAGTAGTATATTTTGTGTAAATTATTAGCTATTTACATTAATAATTAAAAATTAAGATTTCAACAGGAGGTGGCGTTATAACTCAGCTATCAGTTCACATGAAAGATTTAAATGATTTCGAGCATAGAATCAAAAATGTGGCACAGCAACTTGAAGAGATTAGTAATAAATTTACTAAGATTACTAATGATCTAGACAAAGATATCTATTATAGAGATGGATTAGAATATCAAACACATAGTCTGTCAGCGGAATTAAATAAGGCAGAAGATAAAGTATATTGTTTAGGTCATTTTATTAAATCAAGTGTAGAAGAATATAATGAAGCTGAGAGTCAATTATCTAGTCAAGTATCAAGATTGTTAGCGAAAGATGGAATTATAAATTTCAATAATGAAAATTTAGATACGACTAGAATAAATAATACTAGTGACAAATTTAGTTTTTTATTTGGTGACAAGATTATTAAATCATGTATAGAGCATTTGGTATCATTTTTCAATAATATAGGGCAAAAGACTAATAATAAAAGATTACAAGAAGATAGTTATCGGGGCGACGATTTAAATCTATACTCGTACGTACAGAATTCTATCAACTTAATAGACACTACAGAATATTATAATGAAAAAGGTACAGGTAATAAACTTCTTACGGAAGACGAATTTTATAAATTAACTAAAAAAATTATTGATAGTGCTGAAGGTAGACCATATACGTATACCCCTAGAGAATGGGAAAATGAATTTCAAAATAATATTACGCCTATGATTGAGATGATTCCTAATGAACTTGCAGATTCGCAAAGGCAACCATTAGTTGATGCAATAATAATATCCGAAGCACAAAAATTACAAGGCAAATATGGAACAGTTTATCATGCATCAAATAATATTATTAGTAAATATATTACCGAAAGAGGGTTACATCAATCATTAGAACCTTTATTTAATCAATATCCTACCAAAGATAAACAAATGAATGGCTTACTGAAGGCATTCCTTGAAGGTTTTTCGTCAGGATTTAAGGTGGGTATTATACAAGGTGCTATGGATTGGGGTGCTACATATAATAAAGGTCCTACTTCAATTAAAGTTAATACAGGAGCATATAACTCTGACCTTAGCGTGGAGATTGGTAATGGGTTAGGCAAACTAAATGGTAAATCAATAAAAGTAAGTAAAAAAGGATTAGATTTAGTTAAAAATCATTTAAATAGATTTGGAGATATTCCTGAAAATCAAGCAATGGTAAAGAGAATTGAAAATGCATTGGCAAATGGACAGCCAATAACAGGGGCAGATGCAAGCTTTTACATGCATGAAGCGGCAGAGGCTACAATGATGCAGAAAGGTATTGCTTATAAAGCAGCCCACGAAGCAGTATTACAGAAATACAATGTTTCACCATATAGTGTATATCATCCTGAAGTTATTCAACAATTTTCAGAGTGGTTTAATCAAGGATTTAAAAACTTTTGGGGGTTAAAATAATGATAATAATCGATAATATTGGAAATCTTAAAGAATGTAAAGTCTGGTTGAATGAATCACCACTAGAGAAATTTGAGGTATCTAATACACTGAGTTCACTAGTGAAACATTCTCATAGTGTAACCAGAAATAATCAAAGTATAGCTGTTGAATTGTTTGTGGCTCCGAGATATTATGCTTTTTTAGGAGTTGAATATATTTATAAAAAAACCAAAGACATAGAAATTATTGTGAATGTTGCTAAAAAAGAGGGTAGAATAATTACTGATTCATTAGCACTCCCCTCAGACAATGTCAATTTGGGGATATCAGATGAATATGCTCAAACTATTTTAAACACATCTTTAAAAGTTTGTAAGAATTTGAGCAATATTCCTTCAGGAGTTTTAATTTTCAATGTTGGTGCTCACAGTGACTATGGTTCTAATCAAGTTATATTTTCAAAAGTTACAAGTATTTTAATGAGATTATTTGATAATGACCAAAGTAAGATTGAAATTACAGAATTAAAAAGTATTATTCAAAATGAATTAAATAAACCTTTAACAGATATTTGATTGATGGTCATGAATTGGTAAAGTAGTTTTTTCTAAAAAAATTGTTAGACTCAATGGCGATACAATTATAATTAAAATAAAACTTCCTACAAAATATATACATTAGAAGAGATAGAGATACTTAAACAAACTAAAGAATAATTTTATGATATAATCCTTACATATAATATTTCTTTACAAAGTCTATGTTTAGGTTTATAATAATGTAATATGTAGTGGTAGACGTTAAAAAGCCCTTCATCGTAACTTGATGTAAGGGCTTGTATATAATATACCGTTTATGTTTATATTTTATATAAGAAAGCGAAGAAAACATATAATTACTTAGGAGGTATAAAGGTGTACAAGAAAGTATCCACTGATCTTAATTTTAGAGATCGTGAAAAAGAAGTTCTGAATTTTTGGAATGAAAATGATATTTTTAAGAAGAGTATAGAATTAAGGAAGGACGGACCTACTTATACTTTTTATGATGGACCACCAACAGCTAATGGTAAACCTCATATTGGACACGTTCTAACAAGGGTTATCAAAGACTTGATACCTAGATATAGAACTATGAAAGGTTACAAAGTTCTTAGAAAAGCTGGTTGGGATACTCATGGATTACCAGTTGAATTAGAGGTAGAAAAACTATTAGGTCTTGATGGAAAAGAGCAAATAGAAGAATATGGTCTTGAGCCTTTTATTGAAAAATGTAAAGAAAGTGTTTGGAAATATAAAGGCATGTGGGAAGATTTCAGCGGAACTGTTGGATTCTGGGCTGATATGGATGACCCATATGTAACTTATCACAATGAATATATTGAATCTGTATGGTGGATTCTAAAACAAATTTGGGAAAAAGATTTACTATACAAAGGACATAAGATCGTTCCTTATTGTCCACGTTGTGGAACACCACTTTCAAGCCATGAAGTGGCACAAGGTTACAAAGATGTAAAAGAAAAATCTGTAATAGCTAAGTTTAGAGTCAAAGGTGAAGACAATGTTTATATATTAGCATGGACAACTACACCTTGGACATTACCATCTAACGTAGCTCTATCAGTAAATCCTATAGAAACATATATCAAGGCAAAAGTAAAACATGAATATTTTATCTTAGCAGAAGCCTTAGCAGCGAAAGTACTTGGAGAAGAATATGAAGTAGTTGAAACTTATAAAGGTAAAGACCTTGAATATACAGAGTATGTACCATTATTTGATTTTGCTACACCTGATAAAAAAGCTCATTATGTAGCTTGTGCAGATTATGTTACATTGACTGATGGTACTGGTGTTGTTCATACTGCTCCAGCTTTTGGTGAAGATGATGCTGTAGTTGGTAGAAACTATGATTTACCATTCGTTCAACTAGTTGATGAGCAAGGTGAATTTGTTGAAGCTGTCACTCCTTGGAAAGGTATGTTTGTCAAGAAAGCAGACCCATTAATCATTGATTATCTAGATGAAAAAGGTCTGTTATTCACTGCACTTGAATTTGAACATTCATATCCTTATTGTTGGAGATGTGATACTCCACTTCTATACTATGCTAGAGATACATGGTTCATCAAAATGACAGAAGTGAGAGATAGGTTAATCAAGAACAATGACCAGATTAACTGGTTACCAGAATCAATTGGAACCAAGAGATTTGGAAACTGGTTAGAAAATGTTATGGACTGGGGATTAAGCCGTGACAGATATTGGGGAACTCCTCTTAATATCTGGGAATGTGAATGTGGTCACCGTCATGCAATCGGAAGTATAGAAGAACTTAAGAGTATGAGTGACAATTGTCCAGATGATATAGAGCTTCACAGACCATATATTGATGATGTGCTTATCAATTGTCCAAAATGTAATAAGAAAATGAAGAGAGTCACACCAGTAATTGACTGTTGGTTTGACTCAGGTTCAATGCCTTATGCTCAATGGCATTACCCATTTGAAAATAAAGAGATATTTGAAGATAACTTCCCGGCTAACTTTATTAGTGAAGCTGTTGACCAAACAAGAGGCTGGTTCTATTCATTGCTAGCAATATCAACATTACTATTTGATAAGCCAGCATTCAAGAATGTAATAGTACTTGGACTTGTTCAAGACGAAAATGGACAAAAAATGTCCAAATCCAAAGGAAACGCTGTAGACCCATTTGAAGCTTTAGACAAGCACGGTGCTGATGCAGTAAGATGGTATTTCTATAATAACAGTGCTCCTTGGTTACCAAACAAATTCTATGATAATGCAGTTATAGAAGGTCAACGTAAATTCATGGGAACATTCTGGAATACTTATGCATTCTATGTGTTATACGCTAACATTGATGAATTTGACCCTACCAAGTATGAACTTGAATATGATAAATTATCATTAATGGATAAATGGTTGTTATCAAAATTAAATACTCTTATCAAAACAGTAGATACTAATCTTGATAATTATTTAATCACAGAATCCTCAAGAGCATTGATGGAATTTGTTGACGACCTTAGTAACTGGTATGTAAGAAGAAGTAGAGAAAGATTCTGGCAAAAAGATATGCCACAAGATAAAATCAATGCCTATATGACATTATATACTGCTCTTACAACCTTAGCTAAGATTTCTGCTCCATTCGTACCATTTATGGCAGAAGAAATCTATAGAAACCTTGAGTTCAATTTCAATAAGAAAGCTCCTGAAAGTGTGCATTTATGTAACTTCCCAGTTGCTAATGAAGAAATTATTGACTTGGAACTTGAGAAAAACATGGAATTGGTATTAAAAATAGTTGTAAGCGGAAGAGCTTGTAGAAACAGTGCTAACATCAAGAATAGACAACCTATAGGTAAGATGTATGTAAAATCTTCATTCAACCTACCTGAATTATATAAAGACATTGTTTCAGAAGAGCTTAATATAAAAGAAGTATTATTTACTGATGATGTAAGAGAATTTACAACTTATAACTTCAAACCACAGCTTAAGACAGTTGGTCCAAAATACGGCAGACTATTAAACCAAATCAGAACATTACTTCAAGATGGTGACGGTAATAAGATGATGGACGAATTAAAAGCAGAAGGTGCTTTGAAATTCGATATAGATGGTACTGTTGTAGAACTTGCTGAAGAAGATTTATTGATTGAATCAACTAAAAAACCTGGTTATGAATCTAATACAGATAAAGATGTAACAGTTGTTATTGATACTAACTTATCTGAAGAACTTATTGAAGAAGGTCTTGTTAGAGAAATAATAAGTAAGGTTCAAACAATGAGAAAAGAAGCGGATTTTGAAGTAACAGACCATATTAAGATATATGTTGATGATAATGATAAATTAATTGATATTATCAATAAGAACAAAGAAGAAATCCTATCAGAAACATTAGCAGATGCTCTTAATGTAGGTAAAAATGATGACACATACTCAAAAGAATGGAAAATCAATAGCGAGCAAATCTATTTAGCTGTTGAAAGAATATAAAATAAATAAAACTTAACAAATAATAAAAAGCTGATATTAATTTATCAGCTTTTTTTGTGGAAAAATATTAAGGTAAGAGAATAAGAAGTAAGTATCCAACAATTTTTATTTTTTTATTAAATTATAAGTAAAAAAACATAATCTTAGGCATAATATGTAAAAGAAGATATGGCATATTACTGAAAGGATTGATGTTAATGAATAGATTAGATGTTACTGTAGAAGACTTGAAAGAAGCTGTCCTTGAAAATATTAAGAATCAATTTAGAAAAACCATTGATCAAGCGTCAAAAGAACAGATATTTGCAGCTCTAGCCTTTGCAGTAAGAGATATTATTATAGACCAATGGATTGAAACCCATAAAACGTATGATGAAAAAGACCCTAAGACCGTATATTATCTATCCATGGAGTTTCTAATGGGAAGAGCACTTGGAAATAACATAATCAATATGAAAGTAGATGATGTTGTAAAAAAAGTGTGTGACGAGTTAGAGCTTGACCTCAATGTCATAGAAGATATGGAGCCTGATCCAGGATTAGGAAATGGAGGTCTTGGAAGATTGGCTGCCTGCTTTTTGGATTCTTTATCTACCTTGGAATATCCCGCTTATGGTTGTGGTATTCGTTATCGTTATGGAATATTCGAACAGAAAATAATAGATGGATATCAAGTTGAAAGACCAGATGAATGGCTGAAAAATGGAAATCCATTTGAAGTTAGAAGAGATGAATATGGTGTAGAAGTCAAATTCCTTGGAAGTGTAAGAGTATTAAAAACAGCTAATGGAAGAGATAAATTCGTACAAGAAAATTATCAATCAGTAAAAGCCATACCTTATGACATACCCATAGTTGGTTATGACAATAATACAGTCAATACCTTAAGATTGTGGGATGCAGAAGCTATCGTAGGTTTCGACCTAGAATCTTTTGACAGAGGCGAATACCACAAGGCAGTAGAACAACAGAATCTAGCCAAATCAATTGTTGAAGTGTTATATCCTAATGACAACCATTATATGGGTAAAGAACTTAGATTGAAACAACAGTACTTCTTTATTTCAGCCACAGTTCAACAAGTCATCAATAAATTCAAACAAAAACATAACGATATAAGAGAGTTGCCAGATAAAATAGCATTTCATATAAATGATACACACCCATCTCTAACTATACCTGAATTAATGCGAGTCTTGTTGGATGAAGAAGAGTTGGAATGGGAAGAAGCTTGGGATATTACAACAAAAACTTGTGCGTATACTAATCATACAATTATGAGTGAAGCCCTTGAAAAATGGCCTATAGAACTATTAAGCAGATTATTACCTAGGATATATATGATAATTGAAGAAATCAACAGGAGATTCTGCTTAAGACTTGTGGATGAATATCACCTAAGCAAGGAACGTATTCACAATATGTCAATAATCATGGATGGACAGATAAAAATGGCTTGGATGTGTATCGTTGGAAGTCACTCTGTCAATGGTGTTGCCATGCTTCATACAAAAATATTGAAAAACGAAGAGCTAAAAGATTTCTATGAAATCTATCCAGATAAATTCAATAATAAAACCAATGGTATCACCCAAAGAAGATTTTTACTAGAAGCAAATCCAAAACTAGCAGATTTTGTTACAGGTCTAATAGGTGATAAATGGATAACTAATTTATCACATATCAAAAACTTGGAAAAATATGTTGACAGTGAACAAGAACAAAAAGAATTCATGAAGATAAAATATGAAAATAAATTACGCCTAGCTGAATATATAAAAGAACATAATAATATTGAGATAGACCCTAGGTCCATATTTGATGTACAGATTAAGAGGTTGCATGAATATAAAAGACAGTTGATGAATATTCTACACGTAATGCATCTGTACAATAAACTATTGGAAAATCCAGATCTTGATATGATACCTAGAACCTTTATATTTGGAGCAAAAGCAGCACCTGGATACACAAGAGCAAAACTAATAATAAAACTTATAAATAATGTAGCGGATGTTATTAATAATGACATAAATATAAAAAATAAGATTAAAGTAGTTTTTATAGAGAATTATAATGTTTCTAATGCTGAAATAATCATTGCTGCAGCAGATGTAAGTGAACAGATATCCACAGCTAGTAAGGAAGCCTCAGGAACTGGAAATATGAAGCTTATGCTTAATGGGGCTGTAACTCTAGGAACTATGGATGGAGCAAATATAGAGATAGTAGAAGAAGTAGGCAGAGATAATTGCTTCATATTTGGATTATCCTCAGAAGAAGTCATTAAGCTTCAACATGATGATTCCTATAATCCTTGGGATCTATATAATAATAATGCTGACATAAGGAAAGTTGTTACTCAACTGATTAATGGGTTCTATGCACCTGATGACCCTGATTTGTTCAGAGAAATCTATGATTCCCTCCTTAATGGAGATGGAGGCAGACCTGATCCATATTTCATACTAAAAGATTTTGATAGCTACAAAGAAGCCCATAAAAAAATTGATATCGCTTATGCCAATCAAAGACAGTGGGCTAAGATGGTAATGCTTAATACAGCTAACAGCGGTAAATTTTCATCGGACAGAACTATAGAACAATATGCTAAGGAAATATGGAATCTTGAAAAAACTACTGTTGTTATGGAGACTAATTAATTTGAATATACCCTCATAATAATATAATAATTAGCATATAAATGTTATTGAGATAAATCAATGAAAAGTAAAAAAGGGCTAAGCTTTATACAAGATATTGTAATAAGTGTTGATTACAATATCTTGTATAGTAATTATCAGCATACTATTTTTTATGGAAATCTCATGATAGTACTTAATATCTTCATTCTAAATAAGTATATACATGTTGAAAGTTGGGACAAGGGGAATATAGACGCTTTGGAAGGAAAGGTTTAAGATGAGGGAGAAAATAATATCAATACTATTAATAATCCTTATAATTTGTTTTATTCCAATATTTATTACTACCATAATTAAAGGGATACCAAGGGAGAAACAAAATGTAGAGATTAAAGAGAGTGTAAAAGTTCTAGTGAAAGAAAAACAGGAAAGTATGAATTTGAACGATTACCTTATAGGTGTAGTTGCAGCAGAAATGCCAGTAAACTTTTATGAAGAAGCTCTAAAAGCTCAAGCAGTTGCCGCTAGAACATTTACTCTAAAAAAAATGCAAAATGATTCAAATCATATATTCAGTAAGAAAGAACAGGCTTATCTGACTAAGGAAGATATGGAATCAAGCTGGGGAACAGAAAATTTTGCTAAGAATTATAATAAAATAAGAAATGCTGTTGTTAATACAAATAATGAAGTTATTGTTTATAAAGGAGATTTAATTGAAGCTGTATTCCATTCAACAAGTGCAGGAATGACTCAATCTGCAAAAGATGTATGGGGCGAAGAAATCCCATATTTAGTTAGTGTAGACAGCCTGGAAGATATTAATTCACCTGAATACTTACATAAGAAGACTTTTACTCAACAAGATTTTATTGAGAAGATCAAAGAACATATAAATGATTTTCAGACATATACTGATGAAATAATTAATGAAATCCAGATTGTAAGTAGAACCAAAGAAGGATATGTTGCTCAGATTCAAATAGGAAATAAAATATTAGATGGTGAAGTTGTCAGAAGTTATTTGGGGCTGGAATCCAGTAATTTCACTATTGATAAGGTGGATGGAAATATTGAAGTATCCTGTAAGGGGTATGGGCATGGAGTTGGTATGAGTCAATATGGAGCTGATTCATTGGCACAGAAAGGATATACTTATAAAGAGATATTAGAACATTACTATACAGATACAGCAGTAAGTGTGATCTCACGTTAATACATATAGACTAATTATTGATTAAATATATCTTATACCTATAAAGGGCTGATTCAAGAGCTTTTTCACGGTTTAAGATATATTTTTTTTTGTATGAATATAATATCCAATCTCTGGTAATAATATAGTTGTAACAAAAGTAAAGAAATCTTTTCTAGTAGTACTAACATTTTTTAATAGAAATAAGAGGTGATTTGGATGAAATTAAAAAATATAATTGCATACATAAAAAGAAAGCAATTCTATTTTGCTTTGTTTACATGTTGTGTAACACTCTTTTTAATTGCAATTTTAGTATGGGTTAGACCTAAAGAAGAAGAACAAGAGATTGCTAATCTAAATAGTGATGTGGTTAGTAATGAATCTACAGATGAGTTAACAGCTAATCTTGTAGAAAATGATGAAACAGATAATGAGGAACTAGAACCAAATGAAGACTTTACAGAAAATGATTACGAGGAAAATGATACTGTAGAAGCTATTAATCCTATTACAATAAATACCGAAGAGGTTGTTGGTGAAGGAGATTATGGTGATCCAGATACTTATGAGGAACATCTTGCACCAGAACTTATAGCACAAGAAAAACCAGTAATGGTGGAAATAGCACCAGTAGTTAAACCTAATATAAGTTATAACGCTGATAAAGAAAAGATGATATGGCCTGTTGAAGGTGATATATTGATACCTTTTAGTATGGATACACCAGTTTATTTCAAAACTCTTGACCAATATAAGATTAATCCAGCATTATTTATAGCCGCAAATGTTGGAAATGATGTCAAGGTTGCAGCTGAGGGAGTAGTTGAAACTATAAAACACGAACCTGAGTCAGGAATGACAGTAACAATCTATCATGGAAACGGATATAAAACAACTTATGGACAACTTAATAAAGAGTTATCAGTAAAAGAAGGAGATATTGTTAAAAAAGGTCAGGTACTTGGTCAAATAGATAAACCTTCGAAATATCATGTATTGTTAGCTTCACATTTATACTTTAAAGTAACCAACAATGAAAAACCAATAGATCCTACAAAATTAATTAAATAATATTAATCTAGCCTCCTGAAAAGGAAATAATTATGGAGCTGTTTCATATGATATACGTATCTTCCGAAATGAACGTTAAAATATGTGACAGTTCTTTAATTATGTTATTAATAGAAATTTCCCACCTTTAATTAAGCCTGCCTGCATAGTATGTTTAAGATAAGGAAAGTTTAGCATTAATCTTGTTAATCCAATAAACTATGTTATAATTGTACATATCAAAATTCAAAAAGCACGAATAGAAAGGATACTCAATGAAAAAACGAAGCTTATTACTTGTAGTTTTCATATCAATTGTACTTGTTGGATGCAGTAATACCATCAATCAAAAGAATCAAAATATATCAGATGAAACTTTTTTACTTGGTACACTTGTAAAAGTTACTATATATGATGAAAATGCTGATAAAGAAGATTTTGAGGGTATATTCAAGGTTGTTTCTGATATAGAAAGTAAAGTGAGCAGGAATATATCTACAAGTGAAATTAGTAAAATAAACAGTAATGAAATAGATGAAATGAAGTTGTCAGAAGACACATTTAATATAATAAAAAAAGGACTATACTACTCAAAATTATCAGAAGGAAGATTTGATATAACTATAGCTCCTCTAGTAAGCCTTTGGGGAATTGACACAGAAGATGCCAGAGTACCCGATCAAAAAGAGATCAATGATGTACTCAAGAAAGTTAATTATAAAAATCTATTTCTAGATGAAGATAATAGGACATTACATATAAAAAATGATACCCAGATTGACTTAGGTGGAATTGCAAAAGGTTATATAGCAGATAAAGTATCAAAATACCTAAAACAAAACAAAATGGAACATGCAATCATCAATCTAGGAGGTAACATATTAACTGTAGGCAATAAGCCTAATGGTGATTCCTGGAAAATAGGAATCAGGAACCCCTTTAATACAAGAGGACGAGAATTAGGAGTTGCAGCAATAGGACAAAAATCTTTGGTTACCTCTGGTATATATGAAAGATACTTAGAAGAGGATGGAGTAAAGTATCACCATATTTTAGACCCATATACTGGATATCCAGTTGAAAATGATTTGGCTGGTGTTACAATCATATCAGATTATTCTGTAGATGGAGACGGTTTATCAACTGTTGTTTTCTCTATGGGATTAGAAGAAGGATATAAATTTGTAGAAGATATGGAAAATATAGATGCTATATTTGTTACTAGAGAGAAAGAAGTATATGTAACCTCACAAGCCGAGAAGATATTCCAGCTCACAGATACCAATTTCAAGTTAAAAGATTTTACAAATGGAATAGACAAAAACTGAATGAGCAACAACAACAGGTTTTTGTAGAGGAAAGTTGAATTAATAGCAAAAAAATATGTATATTTTCAAACAAAATCCCATATATTTAACTAAGCAATGATTCGAGGGGGATTTCGTTTTGAAGCAATATATAGAGGAAAGGGCTATTGAGGTGGCAAATTATATTATTACTTCAAATGCTACTGTAAGACAAACTGCCAAAAAATTTGGTATCAGTAAGTCAACGGTACATAAGGATGTTACAGAAAGACTTAGTAAGATAAATCCAGGGTTAGCTTTAGAAGCTAGAAAGGTCCTTGACATTAATAAATCTGAAAGACATATTAGAGGTGGTTTAGCTACAAGGGCGAAATATGTTAACATGTCTCATACAAATACGAGACCTACACTTTATTAAAACCGAGTAATCCTCGGTTTTTTTGTTTTTTATCGATAAAATATAAGCTGTTTTAAATTTTTTTTACCTTAAACTAATAGAATGTAAAAAAAATGCCGATATTAATAAAAATTTAATAAATTTCCCCTTTGAAATTTCGTAGTATTTGTATATAATATTATATATGGAAATACTAGTTAATAACGGTTTAAATTAATGCTTAATAAGACATAATATATTGAAATAATTCTCGAATAATATAAATTCTAAGTATAAAAATCTAAAAAAATATAAATAATTAAACTACGGAAGGGGATTGACAAATGTTTGGAACAGATATTGGAATTGATTTAGGAACTGCAAATGTACTCGTATATACTAAAGGCAAAGGTGTTGTATTAAGAGAGCCATCAGTTGTTGCAATAGATAGAGATACTAACAAAATATTAGCGGTAGGTAGTGAAGCTAGAAGAATGCTTGGTAGAACACCAGGTAATATTGTAGCTATAAGACCTCTTAGACAAGGCGTTATTTCAGATTATACAGTAACAGAAAAGATGATAAAATATTTTATTTCAAAATCTTTAGGTAAAAGAATAAGAAAACCAAGAATCACAGTTTGTGTACCTAGCGGTGTAACAGAAGTAGAGAAGAGAGCTGTTGAAGATGCAACTTATCAAGCTGGAGCAAGAAAAGTTGAGATCATTGAGGAGCCTATAGCAGCTGCTATTGGAGCAGGAATTGATATAAGCAAAGCTTGTGGAAGCATGGTTGTAGATATAGGTGGAGGAACATCTGACATAGCAGTAATATCATTGGGAGGTACTGTTGTTAGTACTTCCATTAAAGTTGCTGGCGATAATTTTGACGAAGCCATAGTTAGATATATGAGAAAGAAACACAATCTATTAATAGGTGAGAGGACAGCAGAAGAAATAAAAGTTAAAATAGGGACAGCCTATAAAAGACCAGAAGTATTGACTATGGATGTTAGAGGAAGAAATCTCATAACAGGTTTACCAAAAACAATAACCGTTTCATCTGTAGAAACAGAAGAAGCACTTAAAGAAGCCACTTCCAATATAGTAGAAGCAGTTCATAGTGTACTTGAAAAAACACCACCAGAGTTGTCAGCAGATATTTCTGATAGAGGTATCGTCTTAACTGGAGGCGGAAGTTTATTACAAGGACTTGACCAATTAATAGAAAATAAAACAGGTATTAATGTAATAACAGCAGATGATGCTATTACTTGTGTAGCAATAGGAACAGGAAAATACGTAGAATATCAGGCAAATCAGAAAAACTAAAGGTTAGGTGAAAGCATGGTAAGAGGTTTATATACTGCTTCAAATGGAATGATAGCACAACAGGAAAAAATGGATATTATCTCCAATAACTTGGCGAATGTGAATACAACAGGATTTAAAAAAGACGGTGTGGTTATTGAATCTTTTGATAGTGTGTTGACGCAAAAGGTTAATGATACCAGTGTGCCAGGTAATGAAACCATTGGTAAAATGACACTTGGATGTCGAGTAGGACGAGTTTATACAGATAACTCACAAGGTGGGGCAACACCAACTAATGACCCTTACAATGTTGCTATACTAGGGGCAGGTATGTTGAATATCGGTATAGAAGATGCTGATGGAAATTTACAAACCAAATATACTAGAGATGGTTCCTTCACTATTTCAACGGATGGAACACTTATGACTAAAGAGGGAAACTATGTTTTAGGACAAAATGGTAAAATAGTCTTACCTAGTGGTAGTAATAACGTTAGAATATCAGAAAATGGTACTATTTTTTACAATGATAAAGAGATAGATAAGCTTTTATTAACAGACTTCGAAAACCCTGAATCCCTTAGAAAAACAGGGGATAACCTCTATAAAAGAACAGAAGAAACGAAAGAAAGTTCCTTTGGAGGAAAAATCCTTCAAGGATATTTGGAAAGTTCTAATGTTAATACTGTTAAAGAAATGGTCGATATGATTAGTGTAATGCGAACTTATGAAGCTAATCAAAAAGTTATACAGACCCAAGATGAGACATTAAAGAAAGCAGTAAATGAAGTAGGAAGATTGTAGAGTGGGGAATAGTATTTAAAGATATTTTAGCAATTCGAAAGGAATGAATGTAGTATGATGAGATCACTGTATACAGCAGCATCTGGTATGAAGACTCAACAGATGAATGTTGATACTATATCTAATAATCTTGCTAATGTTAATACCACAGGATATAAAAAGGAAAGACTAGAATTCAAATCATTATTATATGAATCAATGGCAAAAGCTGGAAATGATGGACAAGGTAACGGAAAGCCAGTAAATTTACAAGTAGGACATGGTGTTAAACCTGTTGGTACAGTTAGAAGTTATACTATAGGTACAATTCAAAAAACTGATAATCCATTGGACCTGGCAATTACAGGAGATGGTTTTTTCGTAGTGAAAGACCAATCTGATGAACAAGTATATACCAAAGACGGGAGTTTCAAGATTGCATTAGTTGATGACAGACAGATGCTTATAACATCTGAAGGATATCAAGTACAAGATGTCAATGATGAACCTATATATTTTGATTCTAATATTGATATTAAAAAAGTTAATATTAGTTCTGATGGTTCATTCAGTTATGTAACTAATAACAATGAAGTAATTGCTATGGATACTAAGATAAAAGTAGTTCAGTTCAGAAACGTTAACGGACTGGAAGCTTTGGGTAATAACCTCTTAAGAGCTACATCCTCTTCTGGAGATCCTATCTCAGAACAAGATGATGAAGACTTAATTAAAAGTCAGATTGTACAGGGTTCGTTGGAAGGCTCTAATGTACAAGTGGTTGAAGAGATGGTTAATCTGATTGTTGCTCAAAGAGCATATGAAGTAAGCTCAAAAGCTATACAGACTTCCGATGATATGCTATCTCAAGCAAATAATCTTAAGAGATAGAGTGAAAGGATAATGACTTATGGATATATCAAGTATTAATGGTAATACTTATAATAATATGTTGTTACAAAAAAAAGAGAAAATTGAAAGTAAATCTTTTGAGGCTACATTGAATGAAGCTGTAAAAAAAGAAGACGACAAACAATTAAAAGAGGCTTGTAAAGAATTCGAACAATATTTTGTAAATCAGTTGTTCAAAGAGATGAGAAATACAGTTCATAGTGGCGGTCTAATACCAAAATCTCAAGGGGAAAAACTTTTTGAAGATATGTTATATGATGAGTATTCAAAAGAAATTTCTGAAGGAAGCGGAATTGGAATTTCTGATATGATGTATAAGCAGTTATCTAAATCATTAAAGTAAAAATTAAGAGGCTGTCTCATAACACATTTTTATGGCTATATTCTTTTAATGTAGATGTAAAATGTATTTTGAGACAGCCCCTTTTTTATCCAATTCCCATAAAAGGTGATTGAATGTTTATAGTAAGATTCATTATAATAATAAATCTAATATTGAACTTATATTCTTACAATGACCCAGTAATCTATAAAGATGAGAATATAACCCTTAATAATAGAACACAGCAAATCCATACTCTTGAGGTGGACTTAGAAGAACCTGGTGTATCAATAACCAATGCATTATCTTTCGGTAAGATCTATGGATTCGAGAAAACCAGTGTCATGGTAAAGGATAATGGTGCTATAGCAGGTGTTAATGGTATGTTCTACACAATGTATGGTCATCATATTGGTCTGCTGGTAAAAGATAAGAAAATTGTTAGTAAAGCTAATAATTATACCCCTGTCGTAGCTTTTCTAGAATCAGGTGAGACATTTATTGGTGACATCAATACAGAAGTAAAAATCAAGAGAAAAGATGATAATAATAATATAATTGTAAGTACAATGAATGATGGGGCTAATGATGAAACATGGGTATTATACTCAGATATCTATGGAAACTCCAATCGTATAACTAGAAAAAGTATCAATTATGTTATAGAGGATAATAGAGTAATTGATAAAGTGATTACAACTGAACCTGTAGACATCCCTAGAAATGGTTATGTTCTTAGTAGAGTAACAGAAGATACTGATAAATATGATTTGTTGAAAGTTAATGAAATAGTTGAAATAGATACCGTCTACACTCCTGATATAGGACCTGTGAAAGAAGCTTTTCAATCTGGAGGATGGCTGGTAAAAGATTCTGTAAATGTTGCAAAAGATTATGAACCTCTTATGGGTAATACTAGAATACCTAATCCAAGGACAATATTGGGTATAACTAAGGATAATAAATTGATTATAAAAGTTATAGATGGAAGACAACCGAATCATAGTTATGGAGTGACTGGTAAAGACTGTGCAGATTTAATGTTAAAAGAAGGTTGCATTAATGCTGTATATCTAGATGGTGGTGCATCAAGTACTATGGTATATGAAAACAAGGTAGTCAATAGTCCATCAAACAAGGAAGAGCGTAAAGTAGCTCATAGTATAGTGGTTAAGTATGAAACTAATATCATTAGCAGAATATTTTCTAAGATAAGAAATTTTGCTCGTAATTTTATGAAATAAATTGTTAAAATATTATTGCATTTAAATATTTTATATGCTAAGATAAACGTAGAATTTTTATACTAAAACTTAATAAAAAAATTGATACTTATCAAGAGTTAGGGTAGAGAGTTAGCTCAGTGACCCTACGCCAGCCTGCTTAACGAGTAAGGTGGTTCTGCTAACGTCGATGAGGCTTAATATAGTTATAAACCTTCTTGACGATAGAAGGTTTTATTTTATTATAAGGAAATTTTCCTTGAAATCTTTTACAAGAAATAGTGAATGTAGTTACCTTTTCACAGAGTTAGTTATGAAAAAGGTATTAATAGTAAAAGTTGGTAATAATATAATTATATAAGTTTTAATTACACTTAATAAGTATCTAAGTATCATACTTAGCCCTTTCTACATAACAGGTTACATGCTTTAATAGTGAAATGTTTAAGATTTTATAATTAGGAGTATAAACAATAATCAGGAGGTTATATATGGTACCATTCAAAATACCTTTATCCATTATTGAACTAATGATTGTTTCGGCAACACCTCTTATAGAGCAAAGAGGTGCAGTTCCTTTAGCAGCATTAAGTGAGTATGGAGTAGGGCAGGCATATTTTTGGACATTACTTGGGGCTATCATCCCGGCTCCATTCATACTTTTTCTGATACCACATGTATTAGAATTATTGAAGAAAATAAAATTTTTAAGTAAATTAGCATACTGGTATGAAAATAGAGCATTGGAAAAAAGTAAAAAGGTGAAAGATAATTATAAGTATGTTAGTATTTTCCTGTTTGTTGCAATACCTTTACCTGGTACAGGAGTTTGGACCGGTTCCACAATTGCATCTTTATTAGGATTAGACTTCAAGAAATCATTGATATCAGTTATCTTAGGAGCAGCAACGGCTGGGATATTTATGATTATCATATCATATGGTATAAAAATTCTAGTAGGATAGACTAGATTTTTGAGCGCGGAAGAAAAAAGTATTGTGTGAAGAAACGAAAGGAGAAAAATTATGAGAAAATTATTTACTTCTGAGTCTGTAACAGAGGGACATCCAGATAAGATGTGTGATCAGATATCTGATACTGTTTTAGATTCAATTTTAGCAAAAGACCCTAACGCAAGAGTTGCTTGTGAAACAGCAGTAACTACAGGATTAGTACTTGTAATGGGAGAGATAACTACTAATTGTTATGTTGATATTCCAAAATTAGTTAGAGAAACTATTAGAGGAATTGGTTATGACAGAGCGAAATATGGCTTTGACTGTGATACTTGTTCCGTACTTACTTCTTTGGACGAACAATCAACAGATATAGCTATGGGTGTTGACGAAGCTCTAGAATCAAAAGAAGGTAAAATGTCAGAAGAGGAATTAGAAGCTACTGGTGCAGGTGACCAAGGTATGATGTTCGGTTTTGCTTGTGATGAAACTGAAGAATTAATGCCAATGCCTATTTCTTTGGCTCATCGTTTAACAAGAAGATTGACAGAAGTTAGAAAGAACAAGACATTGAAATATCTTAGACCAGATGGTAAAGCTCAAGTAACTGTAGAATATGTAGACGACAAACCAGTTAGAGTTGATACAGTAGTCGTATCTACTCAACATGATTGTGATGTACAGCTTGAAACAATCAAAAAAGATATAATAGAACATGTTATCAAACCAGTTATTTCAGAAGATTTATTGGATGATGAAACCAAGTATCTAATCAATCCAACTGGAAGATTCGTAATAGGTGGACCACAAGGAGATTCTGGACTTACAGGTAGAAAGATTATAGTTGATACTTATGGTGGATACGCTAGTCATGGCGGTGGAGCTTTCTCAGGAAAAGATCCAACAAAAGTTGACCGTTCTGCAGCTTATGCAGCTAGATATGTTGCTAAGAACATTGTTGCAGCAGGTATAGCTTCTAAGTGTGAAGTTGTATTGGCATATGCAATTGGTGTTGCAAAACCAGTATCTGTCTTAGTGAATACATATAATACAGGTAAAATAGCTGATGATAAGATAACTGATTTAATCAATGAACACTTTGACTTAAGACCAGCAGCGATTATTCGTGATCTTGACTTAAGAAGACCAATATACAAACAAACTGCTGCATATGGTCACTTTGGAAGAACTGACATAGACCTTCCATGGGAAAAAACAGACAAAGCAGAAGAATTAAAAAATGCAGTAAAAGCATAATGTAGAATTGATTTCATAATATTTGAATATAAAATAACATATTATTGTATAGTTATTGACATAATTCTATTTGAGTGATACAATATAAGAAATAATAACTTTAAAGTTATTGGTGTGTTACTGTAAATAGCAGGCATAAACCATTTATTGGTTTGTGCCTTTTTTGATGTAAAATAAAAGCTTGAGGTGATTAAATGTTGATGAAGAGTTTTATTATAAGGGCTGAAACAGGATTACATGCAAGGCCAGCAACATTATTTATCAATAAATCAAAAGAATTCAGTTCAGAGATTAAAGTAATAAAGAATAAGAAAGAAGCTGATGGGAAGAAATTTCTACAAGTTTTATCTTTAGGTGTATTAAAGGATGATTTGATTTATCTTAAGATTAATGGCAATGATGAAAAAGAAGCAATGAGTGCATTAGAGAAATTAATAATAAATAACTTCGCAGTCTAAGGAGAAAAACTATGAAAGAGTTATTTGGAATTAATGTATCAGCAGGTTACGGTATAGGATCAGTATATTGCTATAATCCAGCTGAATATATAATAACTGAAAGAAAGATTGTTGATACAACTAATGAAAAAGCCAAACTAGAAAAAGCTTTAATACTTAGTATAGAACAATTACGAAAATTACATTTAGACAATGCTCATGATATTGGTGATACAGCTGATATCATTGAAGCTCATATTACAATGATAGAGGACCCTGATCTAAAAGATAGCATAGTCGAGAAAATTGAAAAGGGTTATAATGTAGAGTGGGCAGTAGATAAAACAATCAAAGAGTATGTAGACATATTCAATAATATGAACAACGAATATTTCAAGGAAAGATCTCTGGATATAGAGGATATAGGTAAAAGGATTATAAATAACATAATCGGGAAAACTGATAAACCTCTAAGTAAACTAAAAGAGAAAGTTATACTTGTTACTAAAGAGCTTACCCCATCAGATACTTTATCCATGGATAAAGATAAGATATTAGGTATAGTTACAGAAACGGGAGGAAAAACCTCTCATACTGCAATACTAGCTAGAACTCTTGGGATACCTGCAGTTACTGGAATAGATACTATTACTGAATTAGTCAACAATCAAGAAAATATAATTATTGATGGAACTGAAGGTAAGATTATATTAGAACCAGTAGAGTTTCAGATAAATACATATAAACAGAGGATTGAAAAAAGAAGGATTCAATTGGAAGAAGAAAAATCTTTTATTGGATGCAAGACTAAAACAAGAGATGGCTATAATTGTAAAATTTATTGTAATATGGGTTCTCCAGAAGATGTACAACAAGTATTGAATAATGATGGTGAGGGTATAGGACTATTCAGAACAGAATTCTTATATATGAATAGACAGACGCCTCCTACAGAAGAAGAACAATATAACATTTATAGTAATGTAGGCAAAAAGCTAAAAGGTAAAGAAGTGATAATTCGTACATTGGATGTAGGCGGAGATAAAAAAATAGAATACATAAATATTGAGGATGAACTAAATCCTTTTCTTGGTAATAGAGCCATTAGATATTGCTTACAGGAAGAGAAGCTGCTATTGACTCAATTAAGAGCTATACTCAGAGCTTCAAAAGAGTGTAATATAAAGATTATGTTTCCCATGATAACTGCATTTGAAGAAATTATAGAAGCTAAAAAGCTATTAGAGAAAGCTAAGAAAAAACTGATAGAAGAGGAAAAAAGTTTCAATAAGAATATTAAGGTAGGAATCATGATAGAAACCCCAGCAGCTGTATTTAATTCTGCTGAATTTGCTAAAGAAGTAGATTTTTTCAGTATTGGAACTAATGATTTAACCCAGTATACTTGTGCGGTAGATAGAATGAATACAAAAGTCAGCTATTTATATTCTCCATATAATCCAGCGGTTATAAAAAGTATAAAAATGGTTGTTGAGAATGCTCATGGGGAAGGTATTGAAGTTTCAATATGCGGTGAAACAGCATCAGAAGAATTATTATTACCATTATGGATAAGTTTAGGAATTGATGAATTAAGTGTTATACCTAGGAATGTTCTCGGTATCCGTAAACATATTAATAGTATTAGTAGGAATGAAACTTTAATCAATGAAGCAATAAAATGTAAAAGTGGAGATGAGATGATAAAATTTCTAAAGAATAAAAGTGTAATCTGATTGGAGGAGGCAGTTTTGAGTGGGGAAAATGCTTATCATATCATTAAAGTACTAAATAATAATGTTGTTCTAGCCAAAAAAGTTAGTAATAAGCAAGAGATGATCCTTATAGGGAAAGGAATAGGTTTTGGCAAAAAAGCTGATATAGTTACTACAATATACGAAAATAAAATACAAAAGAAATATAGTAACTCAGAAGGAGTGCTCAAGGAAGAATATATTCAGCTAGTAAATGCAATAGATAGAAAAGTAATAGGAGTAGTTGAAGAAATAATACTTCTAGCAGAAAAAGAGATGGGGCATTTGGATGAACATATTCATATAGCTCTTGTAGATCACGTTGGATTTGCACTGGAACGACTAAAACAAGGTATGGTTTTTTCTAATCCATTCCTAGATGAAATAAAAACAATGTACAAAGATGAATATAATCTAGCATTAAGAGGAAAATCATTATTATATAAGCGCCTAGGCGTAATGATACCTGACGATGAAGTAGGATACATAGCACTGCATCTACATTCAGGAAGGCAACGGAAAAATATTAAGAATACTATCAAAGACACTAGATTATTAAAAAATATACTTGAATTGATAGAAGATGAAATAGGATATGATATAGATAAGAATCTAACTATGTATACTAGATTGGTGACCCATCTAAAACAAAGTATCACTCGTGTGGAAAAGAAAAAAGAGATAGTGAACCCGTTGTTGGATGATATAGTCACCAAACTTGATGTAGCCTATAGAATAGCCGAAAAAGTTGCTGTTATAATTGAAAATGAGAAAGGGATAAAGGTATCAAAAGACGAGAAAGGATTTTTAGCACTACATATTGAAAGATTAAGAAATTGATGAGCGTGTTACTGGTAATGCAGGCATAAGCTTATGGATGGAAGATGGTATTTATTCAATATCATGTTCTAACTGTGAGTTTATGCTTTTTTAATTAATCCATAAAAAGTAAGGATAGCTAAATTCTATACTAAACTACTTTTTTATGAATTAATCTTAATATTATATTACAAAGATTAAAGGAGGAGTTTTTTATGAGTAACAAGGCTGAGGCAACAAAAAAACAAAAAAGTGCATTATTGCTTCCAGTAGGTGTTCTGCTAGTAGCCGGAATTTTATTGCTGATAGGTCAACCAGGTGCTTTGAACATCGCTTTTTTTGAAGAAATGGGAAAAACAGTATTTGCACATTTACCAATGATAGTTGCCATCATAGTAGCTATTGCACTGGCTGTTGATGATCATGGGACAGTTGTGTTATCAGCGGTATTAGGGTATTTTGTACTTAATAAAGGAGTTCAGACAATCAATGATGCCAGTAACATGGGGATAGTAGCAGGTATTATTGCAGGGATAGTAGCTGGTTTATTATACAACAAGTACAAAAATGCTCAATTACCTACATGGTTGGCTTTCTTTGGAGGAAAAAGATTTGTACCAATTGTAACAGCGTTCACATGTATAATATTAGCACTTATATTTGGTTATGCATGGGTACCACTTAAAGGATTATTCTAAAATTATATTAAAATAAGGAGGATTCATAATGCAAGTATTCAGTAAGTTACAAAAATTAGGTACAGCTTTAATGCTTCCAATAGCAGTATTACCAGCAGCTGGTATTCTATTACGTATTGGTCAGCCAGATGTTCTTAACATTCCATTTATTAGTAATGCTGGAGATGCTGTGTTTAGTAATTTAGCTTTATTATTTGCCATAGGTGTAGCTATTGGCTTATCAAAAGATAAAAGTAGTATAGCTGCTTTTTCTGGCTCCATAGCTTATTTTATGGTAATAGCTGGAATTAATGCAATAGTTCCTGGTACTGATATCGGTGTATTGGGCGGTATAGTAACAGGTGGAGTTACTGCATTTATATATAACAAATTAAAAGATAACAAGTTCGGAAAATCGGTAGTACCTTTTGTTACATCTATAGCTTCTATTCCTTTGTCATTACTATTTTGTGTAGTATGGCCATTTATTGCTAAAGGATTAGATATGTTTGGTAATTTTGTTATTCAGTCAGGAGCTGTTGGAGCAGGGGTATATGGTTTCCTTAACCGATTATTGATACCTACAGGCTTACATCATATCCTCAACAATATATTCTGGATGAACTTTGGTGAATTCACTAATGCTGCAGGTGAAATAGTAAGAGGAGATTATGCTAGATATCTTGCTGGAGACCCAAGTGCTGGAATATACATGGCTGGATTCTATCCTATAATGATGTTTGCTCTTCCAGCGGCAGGTCTTGCTATGTATACATGTGCTAAAAAAGCAAATAAAGCTTTGGTTGGTTCAATGATATTCTCTCTTGCATTTACATCATTTTTAACAGGTGTAACTGAACCATTAGAATTCAGTTTCATATTCTTAGCACCAGTACTCTACGTTATACATGCAGTTCTAGCAGGTTTATCATTAATTGTATGTAATATACTGGGCATACTGCATGGATTCATATTCTCGGCAGGTTTCATAGATTATGCTCTGTACTTCAAATTAGCAACCAAGCCGTTATTGCTTCTACCAATAGGGTTATGTTTTGGAGTTGTGTATTATTTTGTTTTCGTATTCGCAATCAAAAAACTTAATCTACCTACACCAGGTCGTTTAGATGAACAAGGTGGTAATATTGATGCTCTTATTTCAGATCTTGGTATGGCAGGAATAGCAGCGGAGTTTGTAATGGCACTTGGTGGTAAACAAAATATCAAGGCAGTAGATGCTTGTATTACAAGACTTCGTTTGACTTTAAATGATTCATCAATAGTTGATGATGATGAATTGAAGAAGTTAGGAGCTTCAGGAGTCCTTAGACCTAATAATAAAAATATGCAGGTTATTGTAGGACCAAAAGCGGAATTAGTAGTTGATGAAATGAAGAAGATTGTATAGAACCCCATTAATCAGTTTTATGTTATAATAACAATAATCCTAGGAGGAAATGATGTTTAAATTATTTAAGAAACAAAAAGAGACCCTAATATATAGTCCAGCTAGAGGCAAAGTCGTAGAACTTGATAAAGTACCAGATGAAGTTTTTGCTTCTAGGATGATTGGAGATGGTATTGCTGTTTTACCAGAGGATGGTATTATAAAAGCACCTTGTGATGGTAAGATAATTCAGATTTTCCCAACAAATCATGCTATAGGAATTAGTTCTGAAGAGGGTTTGGAGATTCTTATACATATGGGAATAGATACTGTGGAGTTAAAAGGTGAGGGTTATGAGAGATTAATAGAGGAAGAACAGGTTGTAAAGAAAGGTGATCCGTTAATAAAGATGGATTTAGAGTTAATCAAAGAGAAGGGCAAGGCGGTAATAACGCCGATTATAATTACCAATATGGAAAAGGTTAAGGGCTTTTCTCTTTGTAATGTAGATGAGTTTATTGAAGATGGTGTTATAATGAAAATCAAATTAAAGTAGGGATTTATGTGATTATACAAGAAGCTGTACTTAGATATAATTTCCATGCGAGGCCATGTGCTTATTTTGTTAATCAGACGTCAAAATTTGAAGCTAATATCACTATAGTCAGGGGTAATAGAAGTGGGAATGGTAAAAGTGTTATTAGTGTTATGATGTTGGAGTTGGCTGAAGGAGATAAAGTTAAAATTGTTATTGATGGAAATGATGAAGAGGAAGCCATGAAAAAAGTAGTTTATTTGATAGAGAACTCTCTTGAAAAGGACTGGTAGAGATGCTGGTTCTTTTTTTTTGTGGGAGACAACGTGACTGTATGGGAACCAACTATAGTGATAATCACTCTCGTTACATTTGTTGCTTTATCTGATTTAAGAGGTTGCAACAAGCTGTAAAAGTCGTTCTTATCACTATAGATGGTTAATTTTTTTGTGTGGGGCTCTTGAGTTTGGGATACCAAGGGTTAAGAGAGTTGTATATAGATAGTATTTGCCTTCACAGGAATAACCCAATGTGAAGAGTGGTAATAGCCATGATTTTTGGTAATATAGAAGAAAAAGGGTTTTGTGAAGATACCTCGTAATATCAAGCAAAATAGTATATGTATATGTGGAGTAGTGAGGCAGGACGCCGAACCCAGCTTTTAATCTGACAGCCTACTGGACTGTCAGAAATAATAATGGGACTCGATGTCCATTGTTATTTGTTGAGCTCAGGACGAGCAATTTTGCTGGCGTAACATATACATATACTATTTTGCAAAAACCAAGTTAGAACAAAACATTTTTTCTGACTGTCTTCATCAAAGAAAATCAGAAACACTATTAATTGTCTTTGCTATACATATATGATAAAATAATCTAAATGACGATACAAATATTAAAGGTGATTTCATGGAAACTCAGCAAGTTATTGAAGGAATAATTGAAGAGATTATATATAGAAATGAGAATAATGGATATTGTGTGTGTGAGATTAGTATGGAAGAAGAGGATATTACCTGTGTTGGGACAATGCTGGGGGTATCTGAAGGAGAGCAGATTAGAGCGGTTGGAGAATATGTTTCTCATCATACTTATGGTAGGCAATTCCAGATAGAAAGCTATCAAAGTTTTATACCACAGGATAGGCATTCTGTTTTAAGGTATCTGTCTTCGGGAGCGATTAAGGGGATTGGACCAGCTCTTGCCAAGAGGATTGTTAAGAAGTTTGGTGATGATTCTTTTAGGATTATAGAAGAGGAACCAGAGACTCTTGCTTTGGTAAAAGGTATAAGTGAGAAGAAAGCTAACGAAGTAGCTAATATTTTTTATGAGCAGAGAGAAATGAGAAAGACAATAATATTTTTACAAGAGTATGGTATTTCATTGACCTATGCAATAAAGATATATAATAGGTACAAAGAACGTACTATGGACATTGTTGGGAACAATCCTTACAAACTTGCTGAAGATATAATAGGAATAGGTTTTAAGACGGCTGATGAAATAGCAATGAAGATGGGAATTGATAAAGATTCAGTTCATAGGGTCAAGGCTGGAATTATGTTTATTCTGGGCAGAGCTTCTCTTAATGGACATACTTATCTACCTAAGAATGATTTGATAGATAAGGCAGAAGAAATGTTGTTGGTTCCTTATGAATTGATAGAGAATGCCTTAATTGAGTTACAGATCAATAAACAAATCATCAGTAAGGAAGTTGAAGATAGAGTTATTACCTATAATATGATGTTTTATCATTTGGAGTTGAATGTGGCTAGAAAGATATATGATCTAGCGCAATTTGATTATGATTTACCTGGCAATGTAGATAATGAGATTAAAGTTATTGAAGAAAATTCAGATATTGTTTTCGATGATTATCAAAGACAAGCTATAAAAGAAGGAATTAAGAATGGGGTTATAGTTGTGACTGGAGGTCCTGGAACAGGTAAGACAACAACTATTAATTCCATAATAGATTTATTAGAAAGACAAGGGTTAGATGTAATGTTAGCTGCACCTACAGGTAGGGCTGCCAAGAGAATGACGGAAGCTACAGGAAGGCAGGCGCAAACTATACATCGACTTTTGGAAATTTCTTTTATGAACAGTGAAGATAATAATAATAAATTTGAGAAACATGAGGATAATCCTTTAGAGTGTGATGCTTTGATTATTGATGAAGCGTCTATGGTTGATATTGTTTTGATGAATAGTTTATTGAAGGCGGTTATTCCAGGTACTAGACTTATCATTGTTGGTGATAAGGACCAATTACCATCGGTAGGACCAGGAAATGTATTAAAAGATATTATAGAGAGTAATAAAGTTAAGGTAGTAAAATTAGAGAAGATATTTCGTCAAGCTAGAGAAAGTGCAATTATTATGAATGCACATAAGATTAATTCAGGAGAACATATTGATCTAGCCAATAAGAAGAGTGATTTTTTCTACATAAAAAGGGCTACTGCAGGAAGTATCTTGGATGAGATGAAAACTCTGACTAAGACTAGATTACCCAAATTTGCTAATTGTTCACCTTTTGATGGGATTCAGATACTATCTCCTATGAGGAAAGGACTTCTTGGTACTATTAATCTCAACAAGGAATTACAAGCAACCTTGAATCCACCTAAAAAAGATAAGAATGAGAAAGTCTTCCGTGATGTTTTATTCAGGGAAGGCGATAAGGTCATGCAGATAAAAAACAATTATAACTTAGCATGGCAGATAAAAAATGAGTATAACTTTACTATTGATGAAGGTGTCGGTGTATTTAATGGTGACATTGGAACTATAATAGAGATTAATCAATATACCAATAAATTAAAGGTGAAGTTTGAAGATGATAAAGTGGTTGAATATGAATATGCTAATCTTGAAGAGTTGGAATTGGCTTATGCAGTTACGATTCATAAATCACAAGGAAGTGAATATCCAGTAGTTGTTATTCCTCTTTTGACTGGACCATCCATGCTTCTTATAAGGAATCTATTATATACTGCGGTTACTCGTGCTAAAAAGTATGTAGTAATTGTGGGACTAGATACTACTATATATCAGATGATTGATAATGATAAAGAGATTGAACGGTATTCTACACTTAGATTAAGAATACAAGAGATATTTGATACCATGAATGAAGTTGGTGTATAGATTATAAGATAGGTAGTTTTATAATTAATCATAGGCAGGTTGAATTTTATGATAATTAATAAATTAGGAGATGAATTACTTAGCATAATTTATCCAAAACGGTGTCCCATATGTATGGATATTATACCTATTAATGAGGAAGAAAGAATTTGTGAGTCATGTGTAGAAGACCTTCCTTATATTATGGAACCCAGATGTAAAAAATGTAGCAAGCCCCTTAATAGTGAATTGGCTGAGCATTGTTTTGATTGCACTAAAAATGAACATGACTATACAAGAGGTTGGGCAGTGTGGTTATATGAAGGTAAGCTGAAAAAGGCTCTACAAAGATATAAAAACAACAATAATAAAAATTATGGTAGAATTTTCTCGAAAGAAGTAGTAACATTATATAAAAGGGAGATAGTCGAAGCACATGTTGATCTAATAATTCCTGTACCTCTGCACATAAAAAAACAGAGAAAAAGAGGTTATAACCAAGCTGAAATTATCGCCGCAAATATAGGAAAGTATTTAGATATACCTTGCAATACTAATTGTGTTTTAAGAACAATAAATACTAAGCCTCAAAAAAATCTTTCAGACAAAGAAAGAGTTAGCAATATGAAAAAAGCTTTTAAAGTTATTAAACCTGATGAAATAACAGGTAAGACAATATTGATTTGTGACGATATATATACTACAGGAAATACTATTGACAGTCTTGCAAAGGAATTATTGATTAATGGAGCAAAAGAAGTATTTTTTATTACAATTGCAATAGGAAAAGGATATTAAACGGAGGTGTTTTTATATGAATGTAAGAAATTGTGTGAAATGTGGGAAAATATTTAATTATATAACAGGTGTACCTATGTGCCCTGCATGTAAAAGCGATTTAGAGGATCAATTCCAGGTGACTAAGAAATACATTAGAGACAACCCTCACGCTAATATAGCTCAAGTGGCAGAAGAATGTGATGTTTCTATTAAACTCATACATCAATGGGTACGTGAGGAGAGACTTATATTTGCTGAAGGCTCAGCTATAGGTATTGAATGTGAGTTATGTGGTAAGACCATTAGAACAGGTAGATTCTGTGAACAATGTAAACATGATATCCAACATAATCTAGATGGTGCATATGATAAAAAGAGTGCCATACAAAAATTGAAAGACGATAAAGTTAAGAATAAGATGAGATATCTAAATAAAGATAACATGAGATAACATGTAACTAATTAAAAATACATAATGAATTAATATGAAGTAAAGGACTGCTTCATAATCCATTTTTGTTCTATTATCATTAATTGAAATTCCGGTTAATATTTATGATAAATATAAAAATAGATTATGAGACAGTCTGTTTTTATGTTTTTTCATTTTTTGGCTAAATATTATAATGATGATTGCCGATAAAATAATTGAAAACAACATATAATTAAAATATGTTAGAGAAATATAATGGAAGGACGGGTTCTATCATGAGAATAAATGGAATTAAAAATGTTAACAACGCTTACAAAGTTAACCAGACAGATAGAATATCCAAAGTATCAAAGGTCAAGAAAGAGAAAGACTCACTAGCTATATCAGATATCGCAAAAGAATTACAGATAGCTAAAAAAGCAGTTAAAAATGCACCTGATATTAGACAGGATAAAGTTAACGACATAAAGAAACGTATACAATCTGGTTCATACAACGTTAGTGCTAGAGAAGTAGCCGATAAAATAGTAGACAGCTATTTTGATAAAAGAGGTTAATAGAGTATAGAGTATTATTCTAACTGATAAGTGTTAGATGTTTAATATTTTGAAAGGATTGAGCACATTGGCTAGTTTAATAGAAGATTTGATAACAACTCTAGAAGAAGAAAAACAATGTTACAACAGATTACTAACAATAGGTGAAACAAAAACAGAATTTATTATAAAAGGTGATATCTCTTCTCTTAATGAATTGACTAAGGAAGAACAGCAAATGGCTTCACGTGTTCTTAGAATAGATAAGAAAAGAGAAGAAATAATTAATGATATCGCTATAGTAACTAACAAGAATCCTGATGAATTAACTATAAATAATTTAGCGGTTCTACTAGCCAAACAGGAAAAAGAACATACTCAGTTAAGCAGTCTTAAAGAGGATATTAAAGATGTAGTTGAAAATCTACAGATAATTAATGATAGAAATAAGATTTTATTAAAGGAATCACTTGATTATATTGATTTTACAATGAATGCTATTCAAAGTGAGAGTTCTATGACAAATAGCAACTATGAAGCCCAAGGTAATATATATAATTCGCAAGATGGTAGAAGATTCTTTGATGCTAAACAGTAATGGATAACTAAATAGATAAACATAGTTGAGTATTAAGAGGTATAAGCCTAGATTATTGATATGGTTTAGCTTATAACTCTTAATACTTAACTACGAAGGATAAAATAACAGTGAATGAACAGTAGAGGTGATAATGTGTCGTCAATAAGTAGTTTATCTAGAGCCATATCAGGATTACAAGCTAGTCAATATGGATTACAAGCAACTGCACATAATATGGCTAATGTTAATACACCAGGTTACGTTAGACAACAAGTCCTAATGAAAGATTCAACTTATATAAAAATAGGTAGCAATGGATATAGTAACCTAATGGTCGGTATGGGTACAGATGTACAGGCTTTACGTCAAGTTAGAGATATGTTTCTTGACGGAGCATTCAGAAATGAAGTAAGTAGGTACGGATATTATAATTCAGGTGCAGATGCTTTAGATGAGATACAAACAATTCTAGGAGAAACAGAAGGGGAAAGTATGGAAAAGATACTTGAAAAGTTCTGGAAATCCCTTAATGAACTCTCTAAGCATCCTGATGGGAAAGAAGCAAGAGGTACATTTGTTCAAAGTGCTGTTCTATTTGTAAATAAAGCTAATCTTATTATGGAACAATTAGATGAATATCAAATGAATCTTAATAAACAGGTTACTGACAAAGTAGATGAGATAAATAGATTAGGCGAAGAAATAAGTATGCTTAATGATAAAATCGTTAAATATGAAATAAATGGTGACAATGCTAACGATTATAGAGATGCAAGGAACAATGCTTTAGACAAATTAGCAAATATCATTGATATAACTTACAAAGAAGACAAGCTTGGAAATGTTATAGTTAAAGCTGAAGGTTTTGATTTTGTATCGGTGGGTAATGTGAACAAAATTGAGCTTGAACAAGCTGTACCTAACAGTCCTCTAGTATCTCCTATATGGAAAGCAACTGGTAAAAGAGTATTCAATTTAGATACAGAAATTTCACCAGAAAAAGAAAATGATAGGGGTTCTCTAAAAGGAATATTACTATCAAGAGGAACTAGACGAGCTAATTTTAAAGATACAGAGGATGAAAATAATTTCAATGATAATGTAAAGCCTTCTGTTATTATGAGGACTCAAGCTAAATTTGATTTATTTGTTCATCGTCTTGTAACCGTTGTTAATGATACTATAGCACCTACAACAAAGGATGGTCCTTTTGGGTTAGATGGTTCTAGGGATATAGAGATTTTTAAGAGAAAGCATATGGATAGGTATGATGGTAGTGGTTCATACATTGATGAAGTTAGTACAAATCCGAATTCATTATATTCAGCTGGTAATCTAGAAATCAACCCTGAAGTATTAAATGATTATGATAAAATATGTATTACTAGAGTTCAAGGTGAGGTTCAAAATAATGATGTTGTAGAAGAAATTAAAGCTAGATGGCAAGATCCATTTTTAAATGAATATCCTGGTTCTGATTCGAAATTAAATATAAATGAATATTATGTGAGCTTTGTTGGAGATATAGGTAATGTAGGAAAAGTTACCAAGACACAAATGCAGAATCAACAAATACTTATCGCACAGATAGATAATCAAAGAAGCATTCTTATGGGTGTATCATCTGATGAGGAATTAGGTAATATGATGAAATATCAGCATGCATATAATGCATCTGCAAGAGTTGTAACTGTAGTAGATCAGATGTTAGAACAAGTTATTAATAGATTAGGTCTTGTAGGAAGATAGGGGGAGTTAAATGCAATCGTCATTTTTTGGATTAAATGTGGCAACACAAGGTTTATTTACAGCAAGGACATGGTTAGATATAACTAATCATAATATTACTAATGCTCAAACTCCTGGTTACAGCAGGCAATTCGGTGTTCAATCAGCTTGCAGACCGTTACCTAACAATGGTATTGGAATGATGGGTACTGGTTCTGAAATATTAAAAATCAGTCAATACAGAAATAAGTACCTAGATACTAAGTTTTGGAGCAATTCCAGCCATCTTGGAGAGTATACGGTAAAAAATTCACAGACAAGCAGTATAGAAACAATTCTTAATGAGATAAAAGATACAGGTATATCAAAACAGTTTGATGATATGTTTGATTCATTGCAGAAATTATCTACAGATCCATCAAATGAATCTTATAAAATTAATTTTATTGATATGGCTAAGAGTTTTTCTAGATTTTTCAATGATATTGGAGACAAAATGAGGTCTTTCCAAAGAGAAGCAAATTTCTCAATAAAAACTAAGGTAGACCAGATTAATTATTGTGCTAACCAGTTAGCCACTCTTAACGAACAAATAGAAAATGTTGAGTTCTCAGGTGCAGAGGCAAATGACCTAAGAGATAAAAGAGCACTTATAGTAGATGAGTTATCACACATAATAAATGTTAAGGTGGATGAACGTGTAGATGTTAATGGTAAGAAGACTTTCTCAGTTTTAGCCAACGGACAAAAGCTTGTTGAAGGAACTAAGGTAAATCTATTAGAAACTAAATCAAGAGAACATCTTAATAACCCAGAAGATGAACCAGGATTATACGATATATACTGGGCAAATGGGAATAAATTCGATATGACAGACCCTGAGCTTGAAGGTGAGTTAAAAGGGTATATTGATATGAGAGATGGGAATAATGGTAATAATTTTAAAGGTGTAATAAATTCATTAACTGCAGCTAGTAATATTATTACAGTCAGTAATGTTAATAGAGCTGATTTACCAGATAAAGGCGAAATTAAAATTGATGGTGTAGTATATAAGTATGACAGTTTTACATATGATAAAGGAAATAATGAGGTGACTTTTACATTAGCTTCAAATGCACCAGCAGGAGCTAAAAATGTTAGTATGGGAGAAGATCTCAAATACAAAGGAATCTCATACTATACGGAAAGATTAAATAACTTTGTAAGGACTGTTGCTGAGAAATTCAATGAAATACATAGAGGTGGTAATAATGGTACTGGTGGTCCATTATTTACTTTCAAAGATTACAATCCTGGAGATGTTGTTGATTATAGTAAAATGACTATTGATAATTTCCAATTCTCCTCAGAAATAGCATCGGACATAGATAAGTTATTAACAAGTTCCGATCCAACTTCAGGTGAAAGTGATAACGATATTATTAAAAGAATGCTCGACTTAAAACATGATAATGATATGTTCAAAACCGGTGAACCAGGTAACTATATTCAAGCCTTGATAGGGGAGTTAGGAATAGATAAAAGTCAAGCAGCCAGTTTTGAAAAAGGTCAAGTCGATCTTAACTTGATGATTAATAATCAGAGATTATCATACTCTGGCGTTGACCTCAATGAAGAAACAACTAATATTATTAAGTTTCAACAAGCTTATGTTATATCAGCACAAATGATACGGGTATTTGATGAGATATATGATGTAACAATCAATAGAATGGGAGCTAACTAATTATAAGTGGTTTAATAAAAAAGTGTGATTATGATATAGATAAGGAAGGTGTAATCTAAATGCGAATAACGAATAATATGGTAGCAAATAATATACTTTTAAGTCTTAATAGAAGTAAATATGCTTATAGTATTTATGAAACACAATTAGCTACAGGTAAAAAGATTCAAAAGCCCTCTGATGACCCAATAGTTGCAGTTAGAGCATTGAAGTTCAGAACTAGCGTTAGAGAGGTAGAACAGTACAAATCAAATGCCAAGGATGCAATATCTTGGATGACAGTTACCGAAAATTCTATCTCCAATATTATTGAAATCGTAAAAAAAGCTAGGGATTTATCTGTACAAGCTTCTAATGATCCTCTAGGTATTGGAGAAAGAGAAAGTATTATTACTTCATTGAAGCAGCTAAAAGACCAACTTGCTAATGAGGGAAATGTAGATTACGCTGGTAGACATGTTTTTACTGGGTATAAGACGGATCAGCCTTTGACGTTTACTGAAGCAGTGAGTGGTAAAAATTATAAAATAAAAGAAAAATTTAATAGTGATGATGTTGAAACCATTGAAAAGATAATAGATGATACTCCTAATCCAAGAGTAATTAATGTGGATAGGATAAGGTTGGGGTATTCAAATATAAAAGATGGTGTTACTACTAATATAGGATCATTAAATGTAGTTACTATGGATTCTAATACAACTAATGCTTATGAACCAGCAGAGGGAACAGTAAATTTTCTAAAAGATACAGGAGAATTAATATTTAATTCTAAGGATAAAGCCGATGGGGATATATCTGGAAGTATAGAATTTGAATACAACAAAGATGAGTTTGAAAAAAATGATATTAACCCAATACATTATTTTGAATGTACTGATTATAATAATGTTGATTATAAAAATCAAAGAGACAATATCAGTTACCAAGTAAGCTATAATCAAAGTGTTCCAATTAATTCCTTGGGAAAAGATTTAGTCACTGTTGACCTAATGAGAGATTTAGAAGAGATGATAAATGAAGTTGGTAAAGTATCAAAAGATGGTTCTAAATATGATGATTTATTAAAAGATAGTCTAGGAGATAAGTTTAATCAGTTGATAGGTAAGATTGATAAACATAAAAATGGTCTGCTTAAACAAGAAGCTGATTTAGGTACTAGAATTAATCGAATGGATTTAACAATTAATCGTTTGGAAGATGATAAAGTTAACTTTACTGATTTGATGTCTCAAAATGAAGATATTGATGTTGCAGAAGTAATTATGAAAATGAAATCTCAGGAAATGGTTTATAACGCAGCATTAATGTCATCAACTAAGATAATACAGACTACTTTGTTAGACTTTATTAGGTAGATAATTGTAAGATAAATATTTTAATATACACTATAGACGCATGAAGATATGCGTCTATAGTATTATCAAGTGGAATATAATACCAAGATAATTTATATTTTATATCTTTATATGTTAAATAATGAATGATATAATAATATTATGGTATATTTTGTATGAATTACTTATTTATTCCTAGATAAAAAGTTTCATGTTATAAATAAACTCATAAGGGGTGGTAGAATGCTAGTTGATACAAAGCATTTTGGTAAAATAGAAGTTGATAAGGAACACATTAATACGTTTGATGAAGGAATATTTGGATTTACTGAATATCACAAATTCACTATTATACACGAGAATGACATTTTTTGTTGGTTACAGTCAATAGAAGATAAGGATATAGTTTTGCCAATGATATGCACACCATTGGTATTTCCAGATTATGCTCCAGAAGTTAATGATGAAATGATTTTACGCATTGGAGACTTGAAAGAGGAAGATTTACTTTTATATACTATAATTGTAGTTCCAACAGATATTGAAAAGATGACTACTAATTTAAAAGCACCAATCATCATTAACACTAAGACTAAAAAAGGTATTCAAGTTATACTAGATAGCGATAAATACGAAATTAAGCATAATCTATATGAACCCTTAAAACAATTAAAGCAAAAGGTGGGTGAATGATATGCTAGCATTATCTAGGAAAAAGGGTGAAGGTATTATTATTAGGGATGATATTGAGTTAGTTGTTCTTGAGGTTTTTAAAGATGGTGTAAGGATTGGAATAAAAGCACCTAAAAATGTATCTGTACATAGAAAAGAGATTTATTTGCAAATTCAGGAAGAGAATAAAAAGGCGATGGAAACTTCAAATGATGCAACAGATATTCTAAAGAAAATGTTTGAGTGATATATTAACAATAACCTACAAGTTTATATAATAATTCTATAAAAATATGTATAAAAGTATAAAGTTGTTTAAAATATTACCGATATATTAAATGAGACTATAAAAAGTCATTTAAGTTGGGCCCAGACTTTTTATAAAAATTAATAAAATGACAAAGGAAGGTCATGTAAAATTCAAGGAGGAATTAACTATGATTATTAATCACAATATGTTAGCTATGAATACTCATAGACAAATGGGAGCAATAGGAACAAACCAAGCAAAATCAACAGAAAAATTGTCATCAGGTATGAGAATTAACCGTGCTGGTGATGATGCAGCTGGTCTTGCAATCTCAGAAAAAATGAGAGGACAAATCAGAGGATTAAATCAAGCTTCAAGAAATGCTCAAGACGGTATTTCATTGATTCAAACTGCTGAAGGAGCTTTAACTGAAACTCATGCTATGTTACAAAGAATGAGAGAGTTAGTTGTTCAAGGAGCTAACGATACAAACTCTGATGAAGAAAGAGATAATATTCAAGCTGAATTAGATCAGTTATCTACAGAAATTACTCAAATAACTACAAAAACTGAATTTAACAAGAAAAAGTTATTAAATGGTAGTTATGCAACAACTGCAATAACACTTCAAGTAGGAGCTAATAATGCACAATTCATAGGGTTTAATATTGCTACAATGAATGCAGATTCATTAGGTGTAACTTCTGCAAGTATTGGACAAGTTGTTGGTACAGCTACTCTAGCTTCGGATATTAGTGCATTAACTAATACTATAGATACAGCTCTTAAAAAAGTTTCAACTGAGAGATCAAAATTAGGTGCTGTACAAAATAGATTAGAGCATACTATCAAAAATGTAGATAATACATCTGAGAACCTTCAAGCTGCGGAATCAAGAGTAAGAGACGTAGATATGGCTAAGGAAATGATGAATTTTACAAAACAAAATATCTTAATGCAAGCAGCACAATCTATGTTAGCACAAGCTAATCAGAATCCACAAGGTGTTCTTCAATTATTAAGATAATTATATAAGAGATAAATATATAAAAAATAAATGACAAAGGAAGGTCATTTCTAAATTCAAGGAGGTAATATTATGATTATTAACCACAATATGTTAGCTATGAACACTCATAGACAAATGGGAGCAATAGGAACAAACCAAGCAAAATCAACAGAAAAATTATCATCAGGTATGAGAATTAATCGTGCTGGAGATGATGCAGCAGGTCTAGCAATCTCAGAAAAAATGAGAGGACAAATTAGAGGACTTAATCAAGCATCAAGAAATGCACAAGATGGTATTTCATTAATTCAAACTGCTGAAGGAGCACTTACAGAGACTCACGCAATGCTACAAAGAATGAGAGAGTTAGTTGTTCAAGCTGCTAATGATACAAACTCTGGTGAAGAACGACAAAATATTAAAGATGAGTTAAGTCAATTAACAACAGAAATAACAGAAATTACTAATAAAACAGAATTTAATAAGAAGAAGTTATTAGATGGTAGTTTTGCAACAACAGCAATAACACTACAAGTTGGAGCTAATGATGCACAGTTTATTGGATTTAATGTAGCTGCTATGAGTGCAGGAGCTATAGGTGTTGATAATATTGCAACTTCAGTTTCAAATGCAACAACAGCAACAGCAATTAGTGGATTAACAACCACTATAGATACAGCTCTTCAAAAAGTTTCAACTGAAAGATCAAAGTTAGGTGCTGTACAAAATAGATTAGAACATACTATTAAAAATGTAGATAATACATCAGAAAATCTTCAAGCTGCAGAGTCAAGAGTAAGAGACGTAGATATGGCTAAAGAAATGATGAATTTTACAAAACAAAATATCTTAATGCAAGCAGCACAATCAATGTTAGCACAAGCTAATCAAAATCCACAAGGTGTTCTTCAATTATTAAGATAGTACAATAGTACTAAAATTTTTATTATTAAAGTAGTCAGGGGATAATTCCACTGGCTATTTTAATAGCTAATAATTATTCTAGAAGGTTTATATTTAGAGGAGGCTAATTATAGTGAAAATAAGTCTTTGTATGATAGTTAAAAACGAAGAAGAAAATATAATTAATTGTTTAGATTGTGCTATGAAGGTTGTTGATGAAGCTATAGTGGTTGATACTGGTTCTGCTGATAAAACAGTTGAGTTATTAGATAAGTATTCTAATGAAAATACATGTGTTAAGATAATACATCATAAGTGGGAAAATAGCTTTAGTAAAGCTAGAAATTTATCTATGAAATATGCTTCAGGTGATTGGATTATTATATTAGATGCTGATGAGAGACTGTTTGCTGACAGAATTGAATTAGAAGGTATAATTAATAATACCATAGAACAAGCATTTATAATTCCTATATATAATTTAATGAATAATGATAATATAGAAGTTACGTCTGTTATGATTAGATTATTTAAAAATAATAAACCACATTATACTGGAGCTATACATGAACAGTTACATATTAATGATAAAAATTATGCCGGTAAAGTTATAGATGGTAAAATATGTAAGATATACCATTATGGCTATTATAAGTCAATTTATAATAGAAAAGATAAAGAAAAAAGAAATATGGATATTATAAAAAAACAAATAAAGATAGAACCTAATAATCCTTTTCATTGGTATAACAAAGGGGTTATGGAGATGATAAGTGGGAACTTTGATACAGCTGTTGACGATTTTCTAAAGAGTAATGAATTAACTAATAAGAAAAGATATAGTTTTCATGATAACTTGGTATTAGAATTAATAAAGTGTATGATGGCACTTGAAAATTATAACCAGATTATAAATCTTGTAAATGAAGTATCTAAGGATATATACATAGGAAAAATACCTGATATATACTATTACTGTGGTATAGCCTATGGTAAGATAGATGAACATGATTTAGCAATTGAATATTTTGATAAAGCAATTAATATTGGTGAATATGAAAAAGGTGTATCAAGATATGGAACAGGCAGTTTTCTTCCTAAGATTCAATGGAGTAAAGTGCTATTACTACAAAATAAAAAAAATGAATCAATTGATAAGCTGAAAGAGGCTGTTTTAGATAATAGAAATATACATAATGTTGGGATAGAAGAATTATTTGTATTGTTAAAAGAAGAAAAGAGAGATTACGAAATAGAGAAATTGGAGCAGATTATTAATAACAAAAATTCAGATGGTTCATATTTGGGTAGTGAGTTTTTTAGAAATAAAGATAATGTTAAAAATAATATAACTACTTTAGTAGAAGACGGTAAATTAGAAGCGGCTAAAGAATTAATTCTAGAATATGAAAAGATAGTTAATTATGATATAGATGTCTATTCCATTAAAGGTGTCATAGCTATAATGGAAGGAAAAATGGAAGATGCAGAGAGAATATTAAAAGAAGGACTTTCCAAAGATGAAAATTATTTCGATTTATTATATAATTTAGGGTATTTATACCAATACAATAAACAGAATGAATTGGCAATAGAGTATTATAAAAAATCATTGAATAGTACAAATGATGAAATGAGTATAGATAAAATTAATGATATTTTAAATAGTATAGAAATCAACTAAAAGTTATCTATAAATAATAGGCAATACTTCGTGAAGTCAATGGAACCGACATAAGGAGGAATATCATGAAAACAGTAATTTTAGCAGGGGGTTTTGGAACGAGAATAAGCGAAGAAAGTCACTTGAAACCTAAACCAATGATTGAGATAGGAGAGAGACCAATTCTTTGGCACATTATGAAGATTTATAGTCATTATGGGTACAATGATTTTATTATTTGTTTAGGCTACAAAGGATATTTAATTAAAGAATTTTTTGCGGATTATTATTTACATACATCAGATATAACATTTGATTTCAAAAATGAAAATAAGATGACTATACATAATAATGTATCAGAACCATGGAAAGTTACGTTGGTTGATACTGGACTTCATACCATGACAGGTGGTAGAATAAAAAGAATTAAAAAATATGTTGGAAATGAACGATTCATGCTTACTTATGGGGATGGAGTTTCTGATATAAATATTAACGAGCTTGAAAAATACCATGATAAATCAAATGGATATCTTACAATGACAGCTATACAACCTGGGGGAAGATTTGGTGTACTTGATATTAATGATACAACAAATGGTATAAATAAATTTGTGGAAAAATCTAAGGAAGATGGTGGATGGATTAACGGTGGATTTATGGTTGTAGAGCCAGAAGTGTTTAATTATATAGAAGGAGATGAAACAATTTTTGAAAGAAGACCATTAGAGGATTTAGCAAAAAAAGGTAAACTTAATGCTTATAAACATTATGGTTTTTGGCAATGTATGGATACGCAGAGGGATAAAGGGTTATTAGAGAAATCATGGAGAGAAAATAGTGCAAAATGGAAGATTTGGAGTTAGTAAATATAATTAAATAGATACATTTAAGTTTATTTAGGAGGATATATATATGAATATTTTTAATAAACCATTGTTTATTTTTGAGATTGCCAACAATCATCAAGGTGATGTAGCCCATGGATTAAAAATTATTAAAAGTATAAAACAAGTTTGCAATAAATATGAACAATATTTTAATTTTGGTTTTAAATTTCAATATAGAGATTTAGATACCTTTATTCATTCTTCATATTCTAATAGAGAAGATTTAAAAAACGTAAAAAGATTTAAGGATACTAGATTAAATAAAGAACAATTTAAATTATTATTAGATGAAGTAGAACAACAAGGATTTTATACTATATGTACACCTTTTGACGAAGAATCAGTTGAATTAATAAAACAACATAAATATAAAATTATTAAAATAGCAAGTTGCTCTTTCAAAGATTGGCCTTTATTAGAACGAATAGCAAATGCCAATAGACCTGTGATTGCTTCAACTGCTGGTGTTGATATAAAGGATATTGAAAGAGTTGTTCAATTCTTTAAACATAGAAATATTGAAATTGCTTTAATGCATTGTGTTGCAGAATATCCAACAGAAAGTGATAATTTACAATTAAATCAGATTGATTTGCTTAAATATAAATTTAAAGATAATGTTATAGGATTTTCTACTCATGAGGATCCAACAGATATTGATCCGATTAAGGTCGCAGTAGGAAAAGGAGCAGAGATTTTTGAAAAACATGTAGGTATTGAATGTGGTGAATTAAAGCTAAACAAATATTCAGCTACTCCTGACCAAGTAAGAGAATGGTTGGAGAGTGCGTTAAAAGCTTATAAAATGTGTGGGATTCAGGGAAAAAGATATACTTTTAGGGAGAAAGAAAAAGATTCACTATTATCACTTAAGCGAGGTGCGTTTGTTAAAAGAAAATATGAAAAAGGTGAAAAAATAAACACACAAGATGTATATTTTGCTTTTCCAAGTATTGATAAGCAAGTATTGGTGGATGATTTTTCTAAATATAATGAATTTCAAGTCACAACAAATTTTATAGATAATGATCAACCTATCATGATAAACGATGTAATAAAAATAAATAAACAGAACATAATTATAGAAAATGTCAATAAAATAATAAGAATTTTAAAAAAAAGTGGAGTAATTATTCCTCTAAATAGTACATGTGAGATATCACATCATTATGGAGTTGATCAATTTGAAAGAGTAGGTGTAGCAATTATCAATTGTATTAATAGAGAATATTGTAAGAAAGTATTAGTATCATTACCTAACCAAGAGCATCCAGAACATTATCATAAAATGAAAGAAGAAACATTTAATGTTCTATATGGTGAATTAATTTGCAATCTCAATAATAAAGAATATGTAATAATGCCAGGACAATCTATTGTAATTGAACGTGGTGTTAAACATAGTTTTAGCTCCCAAAATGGGTGTGTCTTTGAAGAAATTTCTACAACACATTTTATTAATGATTCTTATTATACGTCAAATGGTTTTGTTAATCCTAGAAAAACTACTGTATACATAACTAAAGAAATGCTTAATTAAAGGAGTATTATTATGATAAAATTATCAGAGTATGTTGTAAGTTTTTTAGAAGAATTAGGAGTTAAACACCTATTTATGATATCGGGTGGTGGATGTATGCATTTAGTAGATTCTATAGGTAGATCTAACAAAATAGATTATATATGCAATTTAAATGAACAAGCAGTTTCTATTGCAGTAGAAGCTTATGGGCAATATACTAATCATATTGGAGTAGGATTAGTAACTACGGGTCCAGGAGGTACTAATGCGATTACAGGTATAGCTGCAGCTTATGTAGACTCTACACCATGTCTTATTATATCAGGACAAGTTAAGAGACAAGACTTAGGTAAAAAATACGGTGTTCGACAGATGGGATTTCAAGAGATTAATATTACTTCTATTGTAAATCCTATTACAAAATATGCGGTTACTGTTGATGATCCCAAAATGATTAAATATCATTTAGAAAAAGCTATTTATCTTGCTAAGGAAGGTAGACCTGGTCCAGTTTGGATTGATATACCATTAGATATACAAGCCAGTATGATTGATGAAAGTGCTTTAATAGAATATAAACCTAAGGCTAAAATACACGATGATAAACTCACATCTAATAAATTAGATAAACTAGTAACTTTATTAAACGATTCTAAGAGACCATGTATTTTGGCAGGTAACGGAATAAGATTAGCTAATGCAGAACAGGAGTTTTTAAAATTAGTTAATTTATTAAATATACCTGTATTAACAACATGGAAGGCAATTGATTTTTTTGATGAAAATGATACTAATTATTATGGGAGACCTGGTGCTATTGGGCAAAGAGCAGCAAATTTTATTCAACAGAATTGTGATTTACTGGTAGTCATAGGAGCTAGATTAGATCTTGGGCAAACAGCTTATAATCATAAAAATTTTGCTAAAGCTGCAAAAAAAGTTATGATTGATATAGATAGTAATGAAATAAATAAAATGAACATGCAGCTAGAGATAAAACTAGTAAGTGATGCTAAGATATTTATTAAAGAATTATTGTCAAATGTAAGTAAGATTAAGGATGTAGATAGAAAAGAATGGCTAAAATATTGTAATTTAATAAAACATAAATATCCAGTTATACTAGATCAATATTGGAATCAAAAAGAATATGTTAATCCTTACTGTTTTATAGAAGTGTTAAGTACATTACTAAATGAAAAAGATATAATTGTTCCAGGTAGTTCAGGAAGTTGTAGTGAAATAACAATGCAAGCTTTTAAAATAAAAAAAGGACAAAGATTATTCAATAATGAGGGATTTGGTGCAATGGGATTTGGACTTCCAGCTAGTATAGCGGCATGTATTGCTAGTAATAAAAAAAGGACTATTTGTATTAATGGTGATGGAGGTTTCCAATTTAATATTCAAGAGATAGAAACTCTACGAAGGCATAATTTGCCTTTAAAAATATTTATTTTCAATAATGATGGTTATGCTGCTATTACAAATATGCAAAGAAATTATTTTGATAGCTTTTATGTTGGAAGTGAGAAAAATAGTGAGGTCTCATTACCAGATATATGTAAAGTAGCCGATGCTTATAATATAAGAAATGTAAGAATCAATGACAATTCAGAGCTAGAAGAAAAAGTTGCTGAAGTATTAAATATTGAAGGACCAGTTATATGTGATTTAATGATAAATCCTTTACAACAGACTATGCCAAGAGTAAAATCGGTTAAATTACCAAATGGTTCTATGATTACAAAGCCAATGGAAGATTTATGGCCATTTTTAGAAGAAGAAGAATTTACAAATAATATGTTATGTGATTAGGAGCTAATAGGATGATTAATAATATAATTTTTGACTTTGATGGCACATTAGTAGATACAAGTGAAGGAATAATAAAATCAATGCATTATGCATTTGATAAATTAAATATTCCTAGGGTTACTGATCAAGAAATTAGAGGAGTAATAGGACCGCCACTTCCAAGAATGCTAGAAATATTGTTGAAAACAAATGATGATGAATTAGTATTAAAGTGTACTAATTATTTTAGAGAAAGATATTCTAATGATGGTTTGAGAGAATTAGAAATGTATCCGGGGGTTAGTGAAACACTTATAAACCTTTATGAGGAAGATATTAATTTATATATAGTTACTTCAAAACCACATATGTTTGTAATTGATATAACAGAAAAATTACAGATGATAAATTATTTTAAAGATATATCTGGAATAATGATTAATGGTAAAGATTTAAATAAAGCAAATAGGATAGAAAGATTGGTTAATAAACATGAATTAATTAAAGAAGAGACTATAATGGTAGGAGATAGATGTGAAGATATTATTGCAGCAAAACATAACGATATTAAATGTATAGGTGTTAATTATGGATATGGGAAGAATAAAGATTTGTTAGAAGAGGGAGCTTGTTTAACAATTAATAGTCTTAAAGATATACTTAATTATATAAGAGTATCTAATTAAACATTGAAAGGAGTATAAATTTTTATATGAAAAGTAGCGAAAAGATCTACTCCAATAAATTACTTACGCTTTTAACTAAAACTAGTAATTTCAAAAAATATGAATTTGATAAAGAACCATTTATTTTATATGGTGCTGGCTTATTAGGTGAAAAAACATTGGAAGGATTAACCACTTTGGGTATTAAGCCATTAGCTATTGGAGATAGTAGTCCTAGCCAAAGTAGATTATTTAAGAAAGGTATTGATGTATTAAGTATAAATCAATTAATAGAATCATATGGTAATGATGTTCTAGTAGTCTTATCTATATGGAGCGCTTCTTATGGTGAGAAAGCACGTGTTAAAACTATTATAAATAATTTAAATAACTTAGGTTTTAAAAATGTCGTTGACATAACAAAATTATATAATCAGTATCCAAGTGTATTTTTACCTCATTATTGTTTAGATATACCTAGCAAAATTATTGATGAAAAAGATAAAATTTTAAAAGCATATGATTTATTTAAAGACATAAAATCTGAAAAAGAATACTATAATCAAATAAAATGGAGACTCTACCATAATAACTGGGATGAATTTATAAAAGTTGACTATCCTCAGTATTTTGAGCACGATATATATAAATTAAAAGATGATGATATAATATATGATTGTGGAGCTTATGATGGGGATACCATTAAACAGATTATTAAAGAAAGCAAAAATCGTTTTAAAAAGATAATAGCATTCGAGCCAGACCCCAATAATTATAAAAAGATTATTAGATTTGTTAATTCAAAAAATGATGAATTTAAGAGAAGAGTAAATGTTTTTGAATGTGCAGTTGGAGATAAGGATGGTGCTTTGTTATTCCAATCCAATAATGATGAAAGTTCATTAATAGTGAAAGAAGGTAACTGTAAAGTAAGAAGTATAACAATAAATGATTTTATTAAGACAAAAAAATACAATCCACCTACAATAATTAAGATGGATATTGAAGGATTTGAATTTAAAGCTCTATTGGGTGCTAAGGAAGTTATTAAAAATTTTAAACCTATATTAGCAATTAGTGTATATCATAATCAGAGTGACTTATGGGAAATACCTTTATTAATTTATTCTATAAATAAAGAATATAGGTTTTATTTAAGGCAATATACTGGAGACTGTTGGGACACTGTTTTATATGCTATACCTGAGAATAGGGTATTAAAAAGTTTATGTAATATTATATAATTGGAGAGTTATATTATGAATCATATTATATTAAAAGATATGGAATATATTATTAAATATATAGATGTTGAAATGTTTAAAGGAAATACATTTTTAATAACAGGAGCAAATGGACTGTTAGGAAGATATATGGTTGAATTATTAATGTACATAAATAATAATATTTTGGATAAAGATTACTGTAAAATATTTGCATTATCAAGGAATGAAATAGATTTAAAAAAGAAATTTAGCAGATATATTGATAAAAAATACTTTGAAATAATTGTACAAAATGTTGAAGATAATATTTATATAGATGATAAAATTGATTATATTATTCACGCTGCTAGTCAAGCTAATACAGAAAGTTTTAAAATTGATCCAGTTGGAACATTAAGTGCTAATACTATAGGTACATATAATTTGTTGAATTTCGCTAAAAGAAAAAAAATTAAAAGCTTTTTGTTTTTAAGTAGTGGAGCTGTCTATGGAGATATTAGTTGTGCTATTGAACCAGTAAAAGAAAATCATTATTATTCATTGAATCCATTAAATATTAATAGTTGCTATGCTGAAGGAAAAAAAATGGGAGAAAATATGTGTTATTGTTTTTACAAACAATTTAGTATACCATCAAAAATAGTTAGAATAGGTCATACTTATGGACCAGGAATAAATTTATACGATGGTCGAGTGTTCTCAGATTTTGTAAGAAATATAATAAATGACGAGAATTTAATTATTAGGAGTAGCGGAAAAGCTAAAAGACCATTTTGTTATATTGCTGATGCGATTGTTGCTTTTTACCTAGTTTTATTTAAAGGTAATTCTGGTGAAGCATACAATGTTGTAAATAACAATTGTTATGTATCAATTAATGAATTAGCAGATATTTTAGTCAATAAAGTATTTAAGGAGAAAAAACTGAAAATTATTGGTAAGGAGGAGGATATAAATCGAGCTACTAATAAAAGTAATTTAGGTCTAACAGTACTAGATAGTAATAAAATTAATAAATTAGGATGGATTCCCAAAATAAGTATAGATGAAGGATTTAAAAGAACGGTAGAAAGTTTTTATAATAATTATAGGAAGTGATTAAATGTTGCAAGAAATAATAGAAGATTATAATAATGGAAAATTAGACAAAAAACAATATAGTCAAAGGTTATTTAAGATGCACGAAATATTAATAGATTATACAAAATTATTACAGTCAAGTATAGTCCAAAATATAATTATTGGTAAAGAAGAAGTAATTATTACGATAAATAACTATAATCATGAGTTAAAGATGAAATTAAATGAAACAGATGCTGGTGCAGTTATAGTTAGTATCTTAAATAATGGAAACTATGAACAAGAAGAACTAGAAATGTCATTAAAAATAATAAATATGCTTGAAGATAATAGTATTATATTTGATGTTGGAGCAAATTTAGGATGGTATACAATCAATATCTTGAAAAATATAAAAAATAGTATGGTATATTCATTTGAACCTATTAACAAAACTTGTAACCAATTAAAAAGAAATTTAGAACTTAATGGTCTAATGACGCAAAATATATATAATTTAGGATTTTATAATGATGATAAAGTATTAGAATTTTTTTATAATAAGATTGAATCAGGAGCCTCTTCTATTATAGATCTAAGACAAAATGAATTGACAGAAAAAGTTAAATGTAAGGTAAAAAAAATGGATACATTCATAACTGATAATAATATTAATAAATTAGATTTCATTAAATGTGATGTTGAAGGTTCTGAACTGTTTGTATATCAAGGAGGTCTAGATGCTATTACAAGATTTAAACCTGTTATTTTTTCTGAAATGTTAAGAAAGTGGTCTGCTAAATTTGGATATCACCCTAATAAAATAATAGATTTTTTTAGCAATATAGATTATAGATGTTTTGTAATAAATAATAAACAATTAAAACAAATAAAAACTATTAATGAAAATACAATAGAAACAAATTATTTCTTCTTACATCAAAATAAACATAGTAATATAATCAAACAATTAGCGTATTAGATATTAATAAAGGAGAATGATATCATGTCTAATGAATTAAAACCTTTTTCGGTAAAGTATAAAAAGAATAGGACTGTTTTAAAGGATGTCTTACCTTTGGAAAAACCATTTTGTATATCAATCGAACCATCAAATTTATGTAATTTTAAATGTGTTATGTGTCATCATAGTTCTGAGAATTATAAGAAAAAGGCTGGTCCTTTATTGAATATGAGTAATTTATGTTTTAATAAAATTGTAGAAGACCTTAAACAATGGGGAAATTCAAAATTAAAGGTTATAAAATTGTATTCAATGGGTGAACCTTTATTAAATAAAAATATATGTAAAATGGTCAAAAAACTTAAAGAAGAAAATTTAAGTGAAGTTATAGAAATTACTACTAATGGAAGTTTGTTAAATAAACAAATGTCTGAAGAATTGATTCAATATGGATTAGATTATTTAAGGATTTCTATTTATTCTGTTATAAAAGAAAAGAATGAACACATTACAGGATCAAATATAACACCATCAACTATAAGACATAATGTTTGTGAATTGAAACAGATTAGAGATAAGCTTAAATCTGTTAAACCTTTTATACAAGCTAAAATTATTGATACATATAATGATGAAGAAAATAAAATATTTATAGAAAATTATCAAGACATTGTAGATGAGGTTTTTATAGATAAACCAATGAATTCAAATTTTGGTGAAGATGTTTTAAAAAACTTGTATGGTGAAAATAGTCTAGAAGTCAATAAAAATATTCATGAGTTATACTATTATAAAAGATACAAAGCATGTAGATATCCTTTTGATCATTTAACTGTAAAAAGTAATGGAGATGTAGTTGTATGCTGTGCAGATTGGTTAAGAGCAACAAAGATAGGTAATGTAATGGAAAATACATTAGAAGAAATATGGAATGGCAAGAAACTATATGAATTTAGAAAAATGCAATTAGAAAATAAAAGATACTTAAATAAAAGCTGTAAAAATTGTGAAATACCTTTAAGAGATCAACCAGAAGATGATTTAACGGGAGTTTCTATTAATAAATTTAAATAAAAAAATAGTAGATTTTTATAATATATATTTAAAGGAGATTCAATATGAGATATGCTAATCTAGACCATTTCAGAGGAAATGTTTATACTTTTAAAAAGGGTATTAAATCTGAAAGAGTTATTAACATTGGAGATTATATGCAAATATTAGCTGTAGATAATTTATATAGACATATGGGAATAAATGAAGAAGAGATCATAAGAATTGAATATTATGATTTGGAAAGTTATGATGGGGAATATGTAATTTTACCTTTGAATTTTATATTATTTAATTCTGATTACGGAAAAAGACAGTTAAGATTTTCGCCAAAAATTATACCTGTGTTTATTGGTATAAGCTGTATTAGTCTTAATTTTTCACAAGAAGAGTTAAACTATTTGAGACAATATGCTCCTATTGGATGTAGAGATGAATACACATTAAATTTGTTTAGGCAAGTAAACATTCCAGCATATTTAAATGGTTGTTTAACAGCAACATTTCCTAAAAGAGAATTCGATCCTAAAAAAATGAATAAAGTATTTTTAGTAGATATTCCTAAAAGTTTATATAACTACATACCTACAGATTTATTAAATAATGTAGAATATCTAACTCATCAATATTATGGAAATATAGATAATTCTATCGAAGGAATGAAAATAGATGAATTTACTAAAAATAGATTAAATAAGTATAAAGAGGAAGCCGCTTTAGTTGTAACTTCACGACTTCATTGTGCGTCCCCATGTATGGCTATGGGTATACCAGTAATTTTCGTTAAAGATAAATTTAGTTACACTTTTTCATGGATAGAAAAGTTGATTGATTTTAAATCTGAACAAGAATATGAAGAAATAAATTGGAATCCTGCTTCAATAAATTATGAAGATATGAAAAAATGTATTCTAGAAACTTCAGCTAAACGTATTAAAGAAACATATAATAAATATAATGAATTATACATGATAAGTAGTTTTTATGAAAATAGAGATAAAAAAGAATACGTACTTTTTTATACTGAAAATATAAAAAAACATGCAGATAAATATTGGAATAAGAAAGAAAACATAAAATATGCATTCTGGGGTGTAACACAAATTACTGATTTAGTTTATGATTATATTTTAAAGAATTTTCCTAATGCACAGTTAGTAGCAATTTTTGATAAATATAGAGATATTAATTTTCATGGTTTGATATCAGAAAGATTAGACCAAATAGATAATTATAATGAGGTATGCATTATTGCTACAGGTAATTCATCTTGTATTGAGGCTAGAGAGTTATTTAAGAATTCAAGAAATCAAAAATATTATTGCCTGTGTTTTGGAAATAAATATAAAATAATATAATAAACAATTATATAAGGAGTTGCCATGATAAAAAATAAAATAATAATTTCTAAAATACTTGAAATTGTTGATACATTAATTGAAGCGTCTGAATATCTAAATAAAGTATATATTGAACACAATTATTTTGAGTTTGAAATAATTTTAAAAGATATTTTTAATTCATTAAATGCTATATATGATGAAATATTGATGTTGAAAAATAGCGAAAATGTATATAAGATGGATGTTATGTGTGAAAATATTATTTGTTCTTTCAATAGATTGAAATTATTATATACATCAAAATCGCTTAGAATGAGTGAAAAAATAGAATTTGAAGTTATACCTCTATTGATAGATATGAAGCTAAAACTCTATTTTTTTAGTTTTATTTATCCAAATAAAACTAAAATGATTGAGTATTATTCTAATGAAATGATTAATATGTGTTCAAATGAATTTATTGATAGGTCTGAGGAGATGCAATCATATAAGTATGATATTTCTATAATTATTACTGGATACAATAAATTAGATTATACAAAATTATGTATAGATAGTTTGTTAAAAAATATTCCTAAAGGTCTAAGCTATGAATTGATTCTTGTAAATCATGGATCGTCAGATGGTACAAAAGAATATTTTGAATCAATTAGTCCGACAAAACAACTTGATATTTGTAAAAATGGTGTTGGATTAAGTGCAGTTTATAGAATTGTAGAAGGAAAATATGTTTTATCAGTAAGTAATGATGTATTAATAGCTAACAATACAATACAAAACATGATTGCATGTATGGAAAGTGATAATAGTATTGCATGGGTAGTTCCAAGTACACCTAACATTAGCAATCTACAACAAATATACTCAGATTATAAATCAATTGACGAAATGTATACTTTTGCATTACAAAATAATAGAAAAGATAAATTTAGATGGGAGCAAAGAGCAAAGCTATGTAATCCTATAGATTTAAAAAGAAGTAAAGTTTTTTTTTCTAAGGATGGTATAGGTTGGGGAGGATATTTGCACACATTTAAAAATATGTCATTTCCTGATGATAAGTTATCATTTTTATTAAGGCGTAATGGGTATAAAATGATGTTGGCAAAAGATGCATATTGTTATCATTTTGGAAGTATAACTTTGAAAAATGATATATCAAAATATGTAGATGATAATGGTAATAAGGGATTTAATTCCTATTATTTAGATGGAAGAAGGGAGTTCCTTGAAATTTTTGGAATAGATCCATGGGGAGTTGGATTTTGTTGGGAACCAGATTTATTTAAATATTTACCTTGTAATGAAAATAACGATTTAAATGTTTTAGGTATTAATTGCGGAATCGGAAGTAATCCACTTAAAGTAAAAGAAAGTATTAAAGAAAATGTACATAATTTAAAAGTTAAAATTTATAATATAACTGATGAAGATTGTTATATTCAGGATTTGAGGGGTGTATCTGATATAGCAGAATGTGTACCTTCTATTGAAGATTTAAATAGCTTTTTTAGTAATGAAAAATTTAAGTATATTATAATAGAAAGTAAATTTGAAACATATGAAAATCCTTTAAAAATTTTAGGTAAGTTAAAAAATAACATTGTTGAAGATGGAATATTAGCGATTAAAATACAACAGAAAGAATTAAAAGATGTAATAAAATTAAAATTTAATAATGTAATAGAATCAGGACAATGGATGATTTTAAAAAGCTTTTAAGGAGCGATTTATTAATGGTTTTAAAAAATAACTATAAAAATAAAAATGTTTTTATAACAGGTGCAACAGGTTTTAAAGGTACTTGGCTCTCTATATGGCTTCAAAGATTAGGCGCAAACGTAATAGGATATTCCTTAGAGCCTGCGACAAATCCATCTATGTTTAACATATGTAATTTAGAAGATAAAATTACAAATATAATAGGTGATGTTAGAGACTACAATTTTTTACTAACTCAATTTCAAAAACATAAACCAGATATAGTTTTTCATTTAGCAGCTCAACCTTTAGTAAGACAATCTTATAAATGCCCTATTGAAACATATGAAACAAATATCATGGGAACAGTTAATTTACTAGAAGCTGCTAAAAATACAGGTAGTGTTAAATCAGTAGTTGTGGTTACCACAGATAAATGCTATGAAAATAAGGAATGGCCTTATGGATATAGAGAAAATGATTCTATGGGTGGATATGATCCTTATAGTTCTAGTAAAGGTTGCGTAGAACTTATTGTATCTGCATACAGAAATAGTTTTTTTAATGAAAGAGGTATAGCATTATCAACTGCTAGAGCAGGAAATGTAATTGGTGGCGGTGATTGGGCAGAAGATAGATTAATACCTGATTTTGTTAGAGCAGTTACTGAAGATAAATCTATAAGAATAAGAAATCCTTACGCTACAAGACCTTGGCAACACGTCCTAGAACCATTATCAGGATATTTAAGGATTGGAGCATTGATGTTAGATAATAAAGAAACTTATAGTAGTGCTTGGAATTTTGGACCGAAAGATAGTGATGTTTTAACTGTAGAGGATATATTAAGATCTGCCATAGACGTTTGGGGTAAGGGAACTATAGAAATGGATAAAAGGGATAATCCCCATGAAGCAAATTTCTTAAAACTTGATATAAGTAAAGCCAATACTTATTTAAAATGGAGACCTGTGTATACAGTAAATAAAGCTCTTGAATATACAATCAAATGGTATGAACATTATTATGTAAATGGTAATAAAAATATATATGAATATACTTTAAGGCAAATAGAAGATTATGAAAAAGAAGCAAAGAAACAAGGACTAACATGGAGTGAGGAAAATGATTGATAGAGCACAAATATTTGAAAAGGTTGTAGATTATTATAAACAAGATCAACAAAGAACAGAGTTTATTCCTGGGAAGACGTATATACCAGCTTCAGGAAAAGTTGTAGATGAGCGTGATTTAACTAATTTAATTGATGCATCTCTTGATATGTGGTTAACATCTGGAAGATACGGAGATGAATTTGAAAAAGAATTATCTAAGTTTTTAGGAGTAAAATATACATCTCTTGTAAATTCTGGCTCCTCTGCAAATTTATTAGCTGTATCAGCTCTGACTTCACATAAGTTAGGTAAGAGAAGATTAAAAAAGGGTGATGAAGTAATAACTGTTGCTGCTGGTTTTCCAACTACTGTAGCACCAATTATACAGAATGGATTAATTCCTGTGTTTGTAGATGTAGAACTGAGAACATATAATATTATAGTTGATGATTTAGAAAAAGCATTATCTGAAAAAACAAGAGCCATAATTGTAGCACACACATTAGGAAATCCTTTTGATTTAAATAAGATAATTGAGTTCGCAAAGAAACATGATTTGTGGATTATTGAAGATAATTGTGATGCATTAGGTTCAAAATACGATGGTAAATATACAGGAACCTTTGGACACATATCTACATATAGTTTTTATCCTGCACATCATATAACAATGGGTGAAGGAGGAGCTGTAGTTACTAATGATGTACAGTTGCATAATATAATTCGTTCTATTAGAGATTGGGGAAGAGATTGTATATGTCCCCCAGGAAAGGATAATTGTTGTGGACATAGATTTACACAACAGCATGGAGAGCTTCCAATGGGATATGATCACAAATATGTATATTCTCATTTTGGCTATAATCTTAAGGTTACAGATATGCAAGCTGCTATAGGTGTATCACAGCTAAGGAAATTACCAGCATTTATTGAAAAGAGAAAAAATAATTTTTATAAATTATACGAAGGGTTAAGAGACCTAAATGGATTTTTAATTCTACCAGAACCTACAAAGAACACTGAACCAAGTTGGTTTGGATTTCCTATAACGATTAAGGAGAATAATAAATATACTAGAAATTCTCTTATACAATTTTTAGAGGAGAAAAAAGTTGGTACAAGATTGCTATTTGCGGGTAATATATTAAAACAACCATTATTTACAGAAAATAAAGTGGAGTATAGAGTTGCTACAGAATTGAAAAACACAGATATGATTATGAAGAATACTTTTTGGATTGGAGTTTGGCCAGGAATTGAAGATAAGCAAATTCAATATATAATAAAGAACTTTAAACAGTACTTTTCTTAAGGATGAAATATTTTTCTATTCAATTAAATAATAAAACTGTTAAGTTATTACATCAAACTTACGATATATTATACAGATGAGAACATTAAATAAGGAGGTTTTAAATAATGAGAATTGAATGTAATACCGCAAATATGTATAATTCAAACTCTCAAGTTGATATGCTAAAAAAGGAAGTCAGTTCATCTGTAAAAATAGAAAAAGTTAAGGATGAAATTGCTCGTGATGTGCCAATAAATATTGACAGTAAACAACAAATTGAAGAACATGAAGTAATAGAAGCTATAGAAAAGGCTAATAAACACTTCAAAGTATATGACCGAAGATTAAAATTTTCTATACATGAAAAAACAAAACAAATTATGGTTAAAGTAATTAATACAGAAGATGATTCTGTTATAAGAGAGATTCCATCTGAAAAAATTTTAGATATGGTTGCAAAGTTATGGGAAATGGCTGGGATTTTTGTTGATGAGAAAAGATAAGGAGTGATTAATATGGCAGTAAAATTTTCTGGTTTAGCTTCTGGACTTGATACAGATAACATTATAAAAGAGTTAATGAAAGCAGAAAGAATGAAGGTTGACAAAGTAAAAAAACAGAAGACAAAACTTGAGTGGAGAAAAGATATTTGGAAAGAAATGAATAAAAAGCTTTATTCTTTCTATACTAAACAAGTTTATAATTTAAGATCTAAAGGAACTTTCATGAAAAAGACCACAGTATCTTCTAATGACTCCATTATTTCTGCTAAAGCTAATGTAAACGCTGCAGAGGGAACTCATACACTTACTGTAACTCAACTTGCAAAGGCTTCTTTTCTAACAGGAGATAAGATAACAAAAGATAAGGATAATAATGACATAGATGTAGAAGCATCAACTAAAATAAGTGAATTATTGGATTTTGGCGCAGATACTGAAAAAATGATTAGTATTACAACCCAAAAAAACGGTGGAACACCAGTAGAGATAACTATAGGTAAAGATGATACAATGGCTCAAATAGTATATAATATAAAGAAAGCTGTTGAAGACGTTAATATTTCATTTGATAGTAATTTTGACCGAGTAATGATGTCAAGTAAAAATCAAGGTGAAGATGTTAAGCTTCAAGTAGGTGGAGATGCCAATTTAATTAAAGCTTTAGGCTTAGAAGGTAAAGTAGGTACTGATGGAGAAAATTCTATATTTACCTACAATGGAACAGAATTAGTATCTGATAGTAATGAAATAACTGTTAATGGTCTTACTCTAACCTTAAAAGCAAAAGGTGATGTTAACATAACTGTTAATCAAGATACACAAGCTATGTATGACAATGTAAAAGATTTCATAACTGAATATAATAAAATACTTGTTGAAATTAATGAAAAACTTGGTGCAGATAGAGTTGTAGGATATGAACCTCTTACTCAAGACGAAAAGAAAGCAATGTCCGAAGATGATATAAAATTGTGGGAACAAAAAATAAAAGATTCATTATTAAGAAGAGATGATATTCTAACTAGTTTAGTAGATTCCATGAGAAGTATTGTTGGAAGTAGTAGTGGGGTGGATACATCAGGGCTCGACTATCGTTATTTATCTGAATTAGGAATTGTAACAGGAAAATATACTGAAAAAGGAATTTTACATATTGATGGCGATGAAGACGATACATTGTATGCTGCTAAAACAAATAAATTAAAAGAAGCAATTGAACAAGATCCAGAAAAAGTAGCTGATTTATTAAATGCTATAGGGGATAAACTATACTCAAAAATGCAAGAAAAAATGAAATCAACAGAGATAAGTAGTGCATTCACTTTCTTTAATGATAAACAGATGGATAATCAAATAGATGATTATAAAGACAGAATAACTGTATTAGAGGACAAGTTAACTAGTATAGAAGAAAGATATTACAGACAATTCACTGCCATGGAAAAAGCAATCCAAATGATGAACAGCCAAAGTGCATCACTAGCATCAATGTTAGGAGGGTCTCAATGATAACAAATACTGGATATAACAAATACCAAAACAACTCAATCTTAACAGCTTCTCCACAAGAACTAACACTAATGCTATATAACGGTGCAATAAAATTTTGCAATCAAGCTATCGTATCTCTAGATAACAACGAAATAGAAAAAGCTCATAATTATATTAATAGAGTAGAAGATATTATAGAAGAATTTGTTATTACATTAGATGAAAAATATCCAGTAGCAGAAAGTTTTAAAAAAATGTATGACTACATAAATGATAGGCTAGTAGAAGCTAATATAACTAAAGACAAAGAAGTATTAGAAGAAGTTTTAGGCTTCCTAAGAGAACTTCGTGATACTTGGAAAGAAGCTATGAAGCTTGCAAAGATTCCTAAAAATAAAGACACAAATAACGCTACAGAATAAAGGAGTGAAGTGATACTATGGATATAGCAGCACTATCAACATCTTTGTCACAAGGGAAAATTATGTCCCAGGTTAATATTTCATTAAGTAAGATGGGTATGGATATGGTAAAACAGCAGGGACAAGCGTTAGATCAGCTTATACAATCTGCTTCACTTGAAACATCAGTCAATCCACATATAGGAGCTAATATAGATATTAGGCTTTAATGAACTTGATTAACATTTACTTATATAAGTAGAAAAGAGGTATTTGTATGTCGGATATCAACACCTATCTTAATATATTATTAGATTCGTTGGATAAGAAATCGGATGTTCTAAAAAACATCTATGAAGTTACTAGAAAACAAAGTGAATACGTTAATAATAATAAGTTTGATCTAGAAGAATTTAATGAGTTTATGGCTGAAAAACAAAAATATATAGACGAGATAGCCATTTTAGACTCAGGTTTTCAGTCAACATTTGATAGAGTATCAAATGAACTTGAAGGAAATGTTCACCTATATAAAGACAAAATAAAATTACTCAAAAATAAAATAACTAGTGTATCTGAAATAGGTATTGATATACAAGTATTGGAAGAAAAGAACAAAGTAATAATAGAAGAACATTTCAACAACAAAAAAAGAGAGATAAAAACTTTTAAAAAGAGTAAGAAAACAGCAACAAACTACTATAAAAACATGAATAACTCTTTTAAAGATAAATCTTATTTTTTGGATCAAAAAAAGTAAAATAAGCTCATTGGAATATAAATATTACTATAATAATAAAATTGTTTCGAAAACCTTGACAGTAGAACCCACAATATGATATATTATATACGCATATTTGTAGGGCTCTTTTTTTTATGCCGTAAAATAATATATGCAATTCTCTAAACTTATAGACAAGTGGAGGTGGAAGTTGTGCGTGTCAAAATAACTTTAGAATGTACTGAATGCAAGCAAAGAAATTACAACACAACAAAAGAGAAAAGATTACATCCAGAAAGACAAGAAACAAAAAAATACTGCAGATTCTGTAGAAAACATACTCTTCATAAAGAAACTAAGTAATTTTCTGCAATAATTTGCACAAAGGAAGTGAAAACATGGGTGAAGCCAAAGTTGTTAAAAAGAAAAGCTTTTTTAAAGGTTTAAAAGGCGAATTTAAAAAAATCATATGGCCTGATAGAACAACATTAGCAAAACAAACAGTTACCGTATTATTTGTTTCATTAGTGGTTGGAGCTATAATTACTGTAATAGACCTATTGTTTCAAGCAGGAGTAGGGTATATTTATTAGAAAAATTGGTATACTCTTCAAGTATGTAGAGATTATAATTTTATTATAATCGTGAAATAAGTAAAGAAGGATGGTTCTATGGCAGAAGAAGCTAAATGGTTTGTTGTGCATACTTATTCAGGGTATGAGAACAAAGTTAAAGCTAATATTGAAAAATTAGTTGATAACAGAAAATTACATGACCAAATATTAGAGGTAATTGTACCACTATACAAAGTTGTAGAAGAAAAGAATGGAAATAAAAAAGAAGTTGAGAAAAAAACATTTCCAGGATACGTTATCATTAAGATGGTCATGAACGACGATACTTGGTACGTTGTAAGAAACACTAGAGGTGTTACTGGATTTGTTGGACCTGGATCAAAACCTGTACCATTATCTGAAGAAGAGATAAAAAATATGGGTATTGATATCGAGGTTGTTAACATTGAGGTAGAGACTGGTGATTCCGTTAAAGTTACTGAAGGACCTTTTGAAGGATCTGTAGGTATTGTTAAGGAAATTCATGAGCATAAACGTACCGTAATAGTTAATCTTTCAATATTTGGTAGAGAAACACCAGTAGAATTAGACTTTACGAAAATGGAAAAAATTTAATTTATTATTGGTTTTATAGTATGAACTACGTTAGTTCATGCTAGTGGGAGGGAAATCCCGTTAAATACCACAAAATTCAGGAGGTGCCCTTAATGGCTAAGAAAGTTACAGGAATGATAAAATTACAAATTCCAGCTGGTAAAGCTACACCAGCACCACCAGTAGGTCCAGCACTAGGACAACATGGTGTAAACATAATGCAATTTACAAAAGAATTCAACGCTAAAACAGCTGATCAAGCAGGAATGATTATTCCAGTAGTAATTACTGTATATCAAGATAGAAGTTTTAGTTTTATCACTAAGACTCCACCAGCAGCTGTATTACTTAAAAAAGCTTGTAAAATAGACTCTGGTTCAGGAGTTCCTAACAAAACAAAAGTAGCTACAATTTCTAAAGAAGAAGTTCAAAAAATTGCAGAATTAAAAATGAAAGATTTAAATGCTAGTTCTATTGAATCAGCTATGAGTATGATTGCTGGAACTGCAAGAAGCATGGGAATTGTTGTAGAATAGACAGTGTTACTACAAAATTCACACTGTGGGAGGGTTGCTCCCGATATTACCACAAGGAGGTTAATGAAATGAAAAGAGGAAAAAGATATAAAGAGGCTGCTAAATTAGTCGATAGAACAACACTATACGATCCAAAAGAAGCAGCTGACATTGTTGTAAAAACAGCTAGTGCTAAATTTGACGAAACTATCGAGTGTCATATTAAATTAGGTGTAGACAGCCGTCATGCTGATCAACAAGTACGTGGAGCTGTTGTACTTCCACATGGAACAGGTAAATCAGTTAGAGTATTAGTATTTGCTAAAGGTGATAAAATTACAGAAGCAGAAGAAGCAGGAGCAGATTTTGTTGGAGGGAATGAATTAATTCCTAAGATTCAAAATGAAGGTTGGTTAGACTTTGACGTTGTAGTAGCAACACCTGATATGATGGCAGTTGTAGGTAGACTTGGACGTATACTTGGTCCAAAAGGATTAATGCCAAATCCAAAAGCTGGAACAGTAACAATGGACGTTGCAAAAGCTATTAAGGATATAAAAGCAGGTAAAATTGAGTATAGATTAGACAAAACAAATATTATTCACGTTCCAATCGGAAAAGTATCATTTGGAACAGAAAAGATTATGGACAACTTCCACACTTTAATGAGCGCAATTATAAAGGCTAAGCCATCGGCTGCCAAAGGTCAATATTTGAGAAGTGTTGCCATAACTTCTACAATGGGACCTGGAGTTAAAATCAACGGAGATAAAATATCTGCAGAAAAATAGTTGACAAGCTATTTGCTAGATGTTATAATACGTTGGAAAATTAAATAACACGTTAATCTCTTTGGAGATTACTTAACCGTAGACAGTAGGTACTATTATTTAGTGTAAAGGGTAACCACCTACCGAGGTATTACAAGTAAACATTAACAATTAAGAATTGAGTTCTGATTGTTGATTGATATGAATTGTTAACCTCTTTGTCTATGGACAAAGAGGTTTTATTTATTAAGTACAAAACATAATGTTTTTACTAAATATAATACGATGAGAATCGTACTAAGAACTGTAACTTTGAATTTAAGGAGGTGTACAGGATGCCAAATGTAGAATTAAAGCAAACAGTAGTAGATGAAATTAAATCAAAACTTGATGGAGCATCATCTATAGTGCTTGTTGATTATCGTGGTTTAACAGTTGAAGAGGATACAAAACTACGTAAAGACCTTAGAGAAGGAAATGTTCTTTATAAAGTTTACAAAAACACTATGATGAATTTTGCCTTCAAAGGTACAGATTTTGAAGAGTTAAAAGATCATTTAGAAGGTCCTAGTGCTATTGCAATAAGTTATGAAGATCCTACAGCTGGACCTAGAATACTTAAAAATGCAGCAAAAGACTTTAAGAATCTTGATTTTAAAGCTGGTGTTGTAGAAGGAACTTATTATGATGTTGAAGGTATTAAGAAAATAGCTTCAATACCTGCAAGAGATGAATTACTTGCTAAATTACTTGGTAGCTTCCAATCACCTATTTCAACATTTGCTCGTACAGTTAAAGCTATCGCTGACAAGGCAGAAGAAACAGGAGCTGAAACAGCTGCAGTATTAGCAGCTAATAAAGCAGAAGAAAAAGTTGAAGAAGCACAAGAACAAACAGAAGAATAATATAAAAATTCCGGAGGTGTATAATAATGGCAAAATTAACTACAGCAGAAATAATTGATGCTATTAAAGAATTATCAGTATTAGAATTAAACGAATTAGTAACAGCGTGTGAAGAAGAATTTGGTGTATCAGCAGCAGCAGGTGTTGTAATGGCAGCTCCTGGAGCAGCAGGTGGAGCAGCAGCTGAAGAGAAAACTGATTTTGATGTTGAATTAACAGCAGCAGGTTCACAAAAAATCAAAGTAATCAAAGCAGTAAGAGAGATTACTGGTTTAGGATTAAAAGAAGCAAAAGCATTAGTTGAAGGTGCTCCAACAAATGTTAAAGAAGGCGTAGCTAAAGATCAAGCTGAAGAAATGAAAACTAAGTTAGAAGAAGTAGGCGCATCTGTAACATTAAAATAATAATGAAATAAAGCCTCTAGCTAAGCTAGAGGCTAAATTTATAAGAATCAATACTTTATTTAATAAGAAGTGAAATCTAAAAGTAAATAAAAAAGTGTAATTATTATTCTACATTAATTCTAATTAAATTGCGGCTCAGGTCGCTTTTATTAATTTCTAGTGATACAGACTTATTCATCCAAAAGTACAAATTTCAATTCGAAGAATAATAATCTAAAAAAAATCCAAAAACTTATTGACACACATTCTAATGTGTGGTAACATTTGATAATGCATTATTGTGGAGTTGTATGCTCATTAGTCGTGTATACAAAAAACTTAACAAATAATAGAAATCGAAAAACAACTCTAAAGAGTTGATTTTAACTGATATAAGACCATTTAGTATTCTAAATGAATAATAATTTAATAGATGTCAATGATATAAAAGATGATTAATGATACATGATGATACTGGCAATACATTATTTTTTAGCCAAAAATCATAGTATTTTTAGATAAATTTAAATTTAGCCAAGGGGTGAAACGTACATGGAAAAAAACAGAATTCGACCTATGAAGATCGGGAGAGGCCTTAGAATGAGTTACTCCCGAAAAAAAGAAGTCCTAGACATGCCAAATTTAATAGAAGTACAAAAAAACTCTTATCAATGGTTTTTAAAAGAAGGACTTAAGGAAGTATTTCGTGATATATCCCCTATTACTGATTATAGTGGGAACTTGGTACTAGAACTTATAGACTTCTCACTTAATAAAGAATTAAAGTACACAATTGAAGAATGCAAAGAAAGAGATGCCACTTACGCAGCTCCGTTAAAAGTAAAAGTCAGATTGATTAATAAGGAAAAAGATGAAATTAATGAACATGAAATTTTCATGGGTGACTTACCTGTAATGACAGAAACAGGTACATTTATAATTAATGGTGCTGAGAGAGTTATTGTAAGTCAATTAGTTCGTTCGCCTGGAATATACTATGGAATTAATTTTGATAAGATTGGTAAAAGATTATTCTCATCAACAGTAATTCCTAATAGAGGTGCATGGTTAGAATACGAAACTGATTCTAACGATATTTTTTACGTGCGCGTTGACAGAACAAGAAAAGTACCAATAACAGTATTAATAAGAACATTAGGTATCGGAACAGATGCAGCTATTGTGGATTTATTCGGGGAAGAGCCTAAAATATTAGCAAGTATTGAAAAAGATGGAACAACGTCTTACGAAGAAGGATTAATTGAGATTTATAAGCGTATAAGACCGGGAGAACCACCAACAGTAGAAAGCGCTGAGTCATTAATTAATACAATGTTTTTTGATCCTAGAAGATATGATTTGGCTAAAGTAGGACGATATAAATTTAATAAGAAATTAGCACTAAAAAATAGAGTTAAAGGTTTCCCTTTATCAGAATCAGTTGTTGATGGATCAACTGGTGAAGTTATTGCAGAGGCTGGAACTGTAATTACTGAAGAAATAGCAGATAACATTCAAGATGCTGCTATACCATATATTTGGGTTACTGTTGAAGACAGAAAAGTAAAAGTACTCTCTAACCTAGCGGTAGACATAACTAAATTTGTAGATATAGACCCAAAAGAATTTGATATATATGAAAGAGTATATTACAAAGCATTGCAAGAAATATTAGAAGAATACGATGACATAGAAGAAATAAAAGAAGCTATTAAGAGAAACATACACAAATTAATACCTAAGCATATAACTAAAGAAGATATATTAGCTTCAATTAACTATAACATTGCTTTAGAATATGGTATAGGAAATAAAGACGACATTGACCATTTAGGAAATAGAAGAATTCGTGCCGTAGGTGAATTATTACAAAACCAATTTAGAATAGGTTTATCTAGACTAGAACGTGTTGTTAGAGAAAGAATGACAATACAAGATAGCGATGGAATATCACCACAGACATTAATAAATATAAGACCTGTTACAGCAGCTATTAAAGAATTCTTTGGTAGTTCACAGTTGTCACAGTTTATGGACCAGAATAATCCTCTAGCTGAGTTGACTCATAAAAGACGTTTATCAGCTCTTGGACCAGGTGGTCTTTCAAGAGAGCGTGCAGGTTTTGAGGTTCGTGACGTCCATCACTCCCACTATGGTAGAATGTGTCCTATAGAAACACCAGAGGGACCTAACATTGGACTAATCAACTCCTTAGCTTGTTATGCAAGGATTAATGAATATGGATTTATTGAAGCACCTTATAGAAAAATAGACAAATCTTCTGGAGTTCCAGTAGTTACAGATGAAGTAATCTATGTAACAGCTGACGAAGAAGAAAACTATAGAGTAGCACAGGCGAATGAAATACTTGATGAAGAAGGACACTTCTTACACAAATACGTTACAGGTAGACATAAAGAAGATATATTGGAGATGGATGCGAACACTATTGATTTAATGGACGTATCACCAAAACAGTTATTCTCAGTTGCAACATCAATGATTCCATTCTTGGAAAATGATGATGCCAACCGTGCGCTAATGGGATCAAACATGCAACGACAAGCTGTACCATTGCTAATGACTGACTCTTCAATTGTAGGTACAGGTATGGAGCATAAAGCAGCAATTGACTCTGGTGTAGTAATTATTGCTAAACGACCAGGTGTTGTAGAAAGAGTTGCTTCCAAAAAAGTAGTCATCAAAACAGATGACGGACAACGAGATATATACAAATTACAAAAATTTTCACGTAGTAACCAAGGAACATGTATTAACCAAAGACCAATAGTGAATAAAGGTCAAAGAGTAGAAATGGGGGAAGTCATTGCTGATGGACCATCAACTGATCATGGTGAAATAGCATTAGGTAAAAACCCTCTAATCGGTTTTATGACTTGGGAAGGTTATAACTTTGAGGATGCTATCCTATTAAGTGAAAATCTAGTAAAAGAAGATGTTTATACATCTGTTCATATAGAAGAATACGAAGCAGAAGCAAGAGACACTAAGCTTGGACCAGAAGAAATTACTAGAGATGTACCAGGTGTTGGTGAAGATGCTCTGAAAGACCTTGATGAAAGAGGTATCATAAGAATTGGAGCAGAAGTACGTGCTAATGATATATTAGTAGGTAAAGTAACACCAAAAGGTGAAACAGAATTAACAGCAGAAGAAAGACTTCTAAGAGCAATATTTGGTGAAAAAGCCAGAGAAGTTAGAGACACATCCCTAAGAGTACCACACGGAGAAACTGGTATTATAGTTGATGTAAAAGTATTTACTAGAGAAAACGGAGATGAATTACCACCAGGAGTAAATCAATCCGTTAGAGCATATATAGCACAAAAAAGAAAAATCTCAGTTGGAGATAAGATGGCTGGACGTCATGGTAACAAAGGTGTAATCTCCAGAATCTTACCAGTTGAAGATATGCCATTTTTACCAAATGGTAGACCACTTGATATCGTGCTTAACCCACTAGGGGTACCATCCCGTATGAACATAGGACAGGTACTTGAAGTCCATTTAGGATTAGCTGCAAAAGCACTTGGATTCAAGATTGCTACACCTGTATTTGATGGCGCGAACGAAGATGATATCATGGATACATTAGAGCTTGCTAATGATTACGTTAATGAAGAATTTGATACATTTGCTTCTAAATACGGAGAATTATTACGACCTGATGTTCTAAAATATTTAGATGAAAACAAAGCTCACCGTGAAGAGTGGTCAGGTGTTCCAATTTCAAGAGACGGTAAGATTTACTTGAAAGATGGTAGAACAGGAGAATATTTTGATAATCCTGTTACTGTAGGATATATGCATTACCTAAAACTTCACCATTTAGTTGACGATAAGATTCATGCTAGATCAACTGGACCTTATTCACTAGTAACTCAACAGCCTTTAGGTGGTAAAGCACAATTCGGTGGACAGAGATTTGGTGAGATGGAGGTATGGGCACTAGAAGCATATGGTGCTGCTTATACACTTCAAGAGATATTGACAGTAAAATCTGATGATGTTGTAGGACGTGTAAAAACTTACGAAGCTATTATAAAAGGTGAAAATATACCAGAACCAGGAATACCAGAATCATTCAAGGTATTATTAAAAGAATTACAATCCTTAGCCCTTGATGTTAAAATTCTTAGAAGTGATGCTACAGAAGTAGAAATCAAGGAAAATATGGATGATGTAGATGACTTATCTATTAACCTAGAAGGAAAAGAAGACGAATATGTGGCTTCAGACGTAGTAAGTGGTGGAGCTAGTAAAAAAGAGACTTCAGAAACGGATGAACTGTTTGATGATATAGAAGATGAGAGTTATGATGAATTTGATGAAGATAATTTTATAATATCAGATGAAAAAACATTATTTGACGATGAGAAGTAAGAAGGGAGTGTCCAAGAGTGCCAAACGAGAATATAGAGCAATCAGTAAGCTTTGATGCTATTAAGATTGGCTTAGCATCTCCTGAAAGAATTAGGGAATGGTCAAAGGGAGAAGTAAAGAAACCTGAAACAATTAACTACAGGACGCTAAAACCAGAAAGAGATGGTTTGTTCTGTGAAAAGATATTTGGACCTAGCAAAGATTGGGAGTGTCATTGCGGTAAGTACAAAAAAATACGATATAAAGGTGTAGTATGTGATCGTTGTGGTGTTGAGGTAACAAAGTCCAAAGTACGTAGAGAAAGAATGGGACACATTGAATTAGCAGCGCCTGTATCTCACATATGGTATTTTAAAGGTATTCCAAGTAGAATGGGATTAATCCTTGACTTATCTCCAAGAACTCTTGAAAAAGTATTATACTTTGCGTCATATATTGTAATAGATCCTGGTGAAACAGGATTACAATATAAACAAATCTTGACAGAAAAAGAATATAGAGATGCTTATGAAAAATACGGCAATAAATTTAGAGCTGGTATGGGAGCAGAATCTATAAAAGAAATATTAGCTAATATTCAATTGGAAAAAGAATCAATTGAATTAAGAAAAGCTCTAAGAGAGTCCTCAGGACAAAAGAGAGCAAGAATAATAAAAAGATTAGAAGTAGTAGATGCTTTTTTCAAATCCAACAACAAGCCAGAATGGATGATTATGGAGGTTGTTCCAGTTATCCCACCTGATCTTAGACCAATGGTTCAATTGGATGGTGGAAGATTTGCTACATCTGACTTGAATGATTTATACAGAAGAGTTATAAATAGAAATAATAGACTTAAAAGATTACTTGATCTTGGAGCACCTGACATTATTGTACGTAATGAAAAAAGAATGCTTCAAGAAGCGGTAGATGCACTAATAGACAATGGTAGAAGAGGTAGACCAGTAACAGGACCAGGTAATAGACCATTAAAATCATTATCTGATATGTTAAAAGGTAAGCAAGGACGTTTCAGACAAAACTTGTTGGGTAAACGTGTTGACTACTCAGGACGTTCAGTTATCGTTGTAGGTCCGGAACTTAAGATATTCCAGTGTGGTTTACCAAAAGAGATGGCAATTGAACTGTTTAAACCATTTGTGATGAAAAAATTAGTTAGTGATGGTTTAGCTCATAATATAAAATCAGCTAAAAAAATGGTTGAAAGATTAGAATCAGACGTATGGGATGTATTGGAAGAAGTTATCAAAGAGCATCCTGTTATGCTTAACCGTGCTCCTACACTTCACCGTTTAGGTATTCAAGCATTTGAACCTGTATTAGTAGAAGGAAAGGCTATCAAGCTTCATCCTTTAGTTTGTACAGCTTATAATGCCGACTTTGATGGTGACCAGATGGCTGTCCATGTACCATTATCAGTAGAAGCACAAGCTGAATGTAGATTTTTACTTCTTTCACCTAATAACTTATTGAAGCCTTCAGATGGTGCTCCAGTATCTGTTCCTTCACAGGATATGGTCCTTGGTACTTACTATCTTACTCTTGAAAAAGAGGGAGAAAAAGGTGAAGGTTACTATTTCAAAGATGAAAATGAAGCTATGCTTGCATATGAAAACGGAGAAGTAACTTTACATGCAAAGGTATATGTAAGAAGAACAATGGAAATAGAAGGCGAAGTTAAACAACAATTTGTTGAAACTTCTGTTGGTAGAATTATATTTAATGAAGCAATACCACAAGATCTTGGTTTTGCGACTAGAACTAAACCAGAAGACAAATTCAAATATGAAATTGATTTCTTAGTAGGTAAAAAGCAATTAAAAGATATACTATATAGATGTATCAATACCCATGGTTCAACCAAGACATCAGAAGTTCTTGATGGCATTAAGAAACTTGGTTTCAAATACTCTACTAGAGGTGCATTAACTGTATCTGTTTCAGATATGGAAGTACCTGCAAGCAAAAAAGAAATACTTAAGAATGCAGAAGAAACAGTAGAGAAGATAACAAAGCAATTTAAACGTGGATTCATGACTAATGAAGAAAGACGTTTAAAAGTTATTGAAACATGGAAAAATGCAGACGATACAATTACAGAAGCCTTACTTGGCGGACTTGGAAAATATAATAATATCTTCATGATGGCTGACTCTGGAGCCAGAGGTTCTGATAAGCAGATTAAGCAGTTAGGTGGTATGCGTGGACTTATGGCGGATACATCTGGTAAGACTATCGAATTACCAATCAAATCTAACTTCCGTGAAGGACTAGACGTTCTTGAATACTTTATTTCCGCTCACGGTGCTAGAAAAGGACTTGCTGATACTGCGCTTCGTACTGCCGATTCAGGATATTTAACAAGAAGACTTGTAGATGTTTCTCAAGACTTAATCATTAGAGAACATGATTGCTGTGATAAAGACAATGCTCCAGGTATGTGGATAACAGCATTCAAAGATGGTAATGAAGTAATTGAAAGTCTACAAGAAAGAATCACTGGCAGATGGTCTGTTGATGAAATAAAACATCCAGAAACTGGTGAGATTATAGTTGAACAAGATACTCTTATTACACCATTAAAAGCAAAAGCTGTTGTGGATGCAGGTATTGATAAAGTTCATATAAGAACTGTTCTTACTTGTAGATCAGAAATAGGAGTTTGTGCAAAATGCTATGGTTCTAATATGGCAACTGGATTACCTGTTCAAGTAGGGGAGTCTGTTGGTATTATTGCAGCACAATCAATCGGAGAACCAGGTACACAGCTTACAATGCGTACTTTCCATACAGGTGGTATTGCTGGAGACGATATAACACAAGGTCTTCCTCGTGTAGAGGAACTCTTTGAGGCTAGAAAACCAAAAGGATTAGCTATAATTGCTGAATTTGGTGGATTAGCTAGAATAAATGATACACGTAAAAAACGTGAAGTAGTAATCACAAACGAAGAAACTGGCGAAAGCAAAGCTTATCTAATACCATATGGTTCAAGAATCAAGGTAATGGATGGGGATGTAATTGAAGCCGGTGACGAGTTGACAGAAGGTAGTGTTAACCCACATGATATCTTGAAAATCAAAGGTAGCAGAAGTGTTCAAGACTACATGCTTCAAGAAGTTCAGCGTGTTTATAGACTTCAAGGTGTGGAAATTAACGATAAGCATATAGAGGTTATTGTTAGACAGATGTTAAAGAAAATAAGAATAGAAAATAGTGGTGATAGTGATTTCTTACCAGGAAGCCTAGTTGATAGGTTAGAGTTTGAAAAGATCAATGAAGAACTTGCTAGCAATGGTTTGGAATCAGCAGAAGGAACTCAAGTTATGCTCGGTATAACAAAAGCATCCTTGGCAACTAATTCATTCTTGTCAGCAGCATCTTTCCAAGAGACTACAAAAGTCTTGACAGAAGCTGCAATAAAAGGTAAATCAGATCCTCTAATCGGATTAAAAGAAAACGTAATCATCGGTAAACTTATTCCAGCTGGTACAGGTATGGAACGATACCGAAATGTTGGAATTGAAAAATACGTTGAAGATGAACCATTAATTGACGACGTTCTCTTTGAAGAATAGAGATAAAAATGCAAAAAACACCCTGGATTTTTATAAAATCTAGGGTGTTTTATTAAAATCCTTGACATTTATAAAAAATAGTGTTAAAATTCAGCAGTGTGCATTGTAATAATTTTTTTTAGTGACCGAAAGGGATGATCTATGTGCACCGATTAAAAACTAATTCCAAAGTAATTGGGATGAAACAGACTCTCAAAGCTCTTGAAAATGAAGAAGTAGAAGTACTTTATGTTGCAAAAGATGCACAGGATGAAGTAACTACCAGACACATTGAATTAGCAGCGAGTCAACAAATCCCTGTAGTTTATATTGATACTATGGAGGAATTAGGTTCAGTTTGCGATGTAGAAGTTAAAACAGCAACCGCAGCACTAATTAAATAAGATGTTAGGGCATCTTAAAGAAATTACAGGAGGTGAAATAGATGCCTACTATTAACCAATTAGTAAGAAAAGGTAGAGCAGTATCAACTAAGAAATCAACAGCACCTGCTCTTCAAAAAGGCTATAACTCTTTACACAAGAGAACTACTGATGTATCATCACCACAAAAAAGAGGTGTTTGTACTGCAGTAAAAACAGCCACTCCAAAAAAACCAAACTCAGCTCTTCGTAAGATTGCAAGGGTTCGTTTAACTAATGGTATCGAAGTAACAGGCTATATTCCTGGTGAGGGACATAACCTACAAGAACATAGCGTTGTTCTACTAAGAGGTGGAAGGGTAAAAGACTTACCTGGTACACGTTATCATATTGTTAGAGGTACACTTGACACAGCTGGTGTAGCTGACCGTAAACAATCACGTTCAAAATACGGAGCTAAGAGACCAAAAAAATAATTCTTTAGTAGTGTTTACTAGAATTAAATAATTAGTGAATATCATATGAAGCCTGACTTCAGTAATTTGCTAATTAGTGCTAGGTAAAATTGGAATATTACCTGTAGGTTGCAGGATTATATATATATTACGATATACCGAGCACGTAACATGAATATCAATTATATTCATGAGTACCGAAGAATTAATTATTATTAAGGAGGGAAGAGCCGTGCCACGTAAAGGACATATCCAAAAAAGAGAAGTATTAGCTGATCCAATGTACAGTGATAAAGTGGTAACTAAACTTATCAATAACATTATGTTAGATGGTAAAAAAGGAGCTGCGCAAAAAATTGTATATGGAGCATTTGAAAAGGTAGCTGAAAAAACTGGAAAAGATGCAGTAGAAGTTTTTAAAGAAGCTATGAATAACATTATGCCTGTTCTTGAAGTTAAAGCTAGACGTGTTGGTGGATCTACTTACCAAGTTCCTATGGAAGTTAGACCAGAGAGAAGACAAGCCTTAGGACTTCGTTGGTTAACTATTTATACACGTAAGCGTGGAGAAAGAACTATGGTAGATCGTTTAGCTGCTGAGATAATGGACGCAGCAAACAATACTGGTGCTTCAGTTAAGAAGAGAGAAGATACTCATAAAATGGCAGAAGCAAACAAAGCATTTGCACACTACAGATTCTAATAGTAGTTGCAACCATATACATTACTCAAACATTATTTTTGAAGTTAATGTATATAATTTCACAAAATTACTAATAATGCATATGATAATGTGTTGTTAAACAAATATATGCGGAAGCTTATGTTTCCGCATAATAATCAATAAATTGTAGCTAAGTAACTTTAGATTACCAAAGGAGGAATAACTTTGGCTGGAAGACAATTCCCACTAGAAAGAACTAGAAACATTGGGATTATGGCTCATATTGATGCAGGTAAAACAACACTAACAGAACGTATCTTATTCTATACAGGAAGAACTCACAAGATTGGGGAAACTCATGAAGGTGCAGCTCAAATGGACTGGATGGAGCAAGAACAGGAAAGAGGAATAACAATTACTTCCGCAGCTACAACTTGTCAATGGCTGAATCATAGGATTAACATTATTGATACACCGGGGCACGTTGACTTTACAGTAGAAGTAGAACGTTCTCTTCGTGTTTTAGATGGTTCTGTAGGTGTATTTTGTGCAAAAGGTGGAGTAGAGCCACAATCTGAGACTGTTTGGCGTCAAGCAGATAAATATAGAGTACCTAGAATGGCATTTGTTAATAAGATGGACATTATGGGTGCAGACTTTTATAATGCAGTAGATATGATGAGAGATAGACTTGGTGCTAATGCAGTACCAATTCAATTACCAATCGGAGCAGAAGATGACTTTGTAGGTCTTATAGATTTAATGAAAATGAAAGCATTTATTTATAAAGATGACCTTGGTCAAGATATCTCCGAAGAAGACATCCCAGCAGATTTAGCAGATCAAGCAGAAGAATATAGAGAAGCTATGGTTGAAGCGATCGCTGAAACAGATGAAGAATTAATGGAAAAATATCTTGAAGGAGAAGAGCTTACAGAAAAAGAATTGAAGAAAGCTCTAAGAAAAGCAGTAATAAACGTTGAGATTATTCCTGTTTTATGTGGTACAGCATATAGAAACAAAGGTGCACAAAAATTATTGGATGCAGTTGTTGAATATATGCCAGCTCCTATAGATGTACCTGCTATTCAAGGTATCGACCCAGATACAGAAGAAGAAGTAGAAAGACCATCTTCAGACGAAGAGCCTTTCTCAGCATTAGCATTTAAGATAATGGCAGACCCATTTGTTGGTAAATTAGCATTCTTTAGAGTTTATTCAGGAACAACTAATTCAGGTTCTTATGTATATAACTCAACTAAGAATAAGAAAGAACGTATGGGACGTATTCTTCAAATGCATGCTAACAAGAGAGAAGAAATTGATAAAGTTTACTCAGGAGATATCGCAGCAGCAGTTGGATTAAAAGTTACTTCAACTGGAGATACTTTATGTGATGATAAACATCCTGTAATACTTGAATCAATGATATTCCCTGAGCCAGTTATCCACGTTGCTATAGAGCCTAAAACTAAAGCTGGTCAAGAAAAAATGGGTATTGCCCTTGCAAAACTTGCAGAAGAAGATCCAACATTCAAAACACGTACTGATCACGATACAGGACAAACAATTATTTCTGGTATGGGTGAACTTCACCTTGAAATCATTGTTGACCGTCTACTTAGAGAATTCAAAGTAGAAGCTAACGTAGGTCAACCACAAGTTGCATACAAAGAGACTATTACTAAAGAAGTTGAAGTAGAAGGTAAATTTGTACGTCAATCAGGTGGACGTGGACAATACGGACATTGTAAAGTTAGATTCTCACCAATGGACGTTAATAGCGAAGAAACTTACGAATTTGTTAATTCTATAGTTGGTGGTTCTATTCCAAAAGAATATATCCCAGCAGTAGATAATGGAATTCAAGAGGCAATGAGTAGTGGTTTATTAGCAGGATATCCTGTACTTGGTATTAAAGCGGTTTGTTATGATGGATCATATCATGATGTTGACTCATCTGAGATGGCTTTCAAAATTGCTGGATCAATGGCATTCAAAGAAGCTATGAAAAAAGGTGGAGCAACTCTTTGTGAACCAATCATGAGAGTTGACGTTTCAGTACCAGAAGATTACATGGGTGATGTTATTGGTGACATCAACTCACGTAGAGGACGTATTGAAGGTATGGAACCACGTAATGGTGTTCAACAAATCCACGGATTTGTACCATTATCAGAAATGTTTGGTTATGCAACTGACTTACGTTCAAAAACTCAAGGTAGAGGAACTTATGTAATGCAATTTGATCATTTTGAGCCACTACCAAAATCAATTCAAGAAAAGATTATTGCAGGTAGAGCAACTAATTAATTGTTGTTTTATACAATAATAATATTGTAATATTAAATAACAATAAAAAACTTGCAAAATTTATTTTAATAAAATATAATTGAAAAAGAGACCAATTCAGAAATGAATGGACAAATTAGGGGATTTGCCCTAGATATAAAAGGAGGAAGATTTTAAATGGCTAAAGCTAAATATGAAAGAACCAAACCACACGTTAATATTGGTACTATTGGACACGTTGACCATGGTAAAACAACATTAACAGCTGCAATTACAAAAACTTTACACGAAAGATTAGGAACTGGAGAAGCAGTTGCTTTTGATAATATCGATAAGGCTCCAGAAGAAAGAGAACGTGGTATTACTATCTCAACAGCACACGTTGAGTATGAAACAGAAGGAAGACACTACGCACACGTAGACTGCCCAGGACATGCTGACTACGTTAAGAACATGATCACTGGTGCTGCTCAAATGGACGGTGCTATCTTAGTTGTTTCAGCTGCAGATGGTCCAATGCCTCAAACTCGTGAGCATATCCTTTTATCAGGCCAAGTTGGTGTTCAATACATCGTTGTATTCATGAACAAATGTGATATGGTTGATGATGAAGAATTATTAGAATTAGTTGAAATGGAAATCAGAGAATTATTATCTGAATATGATTTCCCAGGTGATGATATTCCTATCGTTATGGGTTCTGCTTTAAAAGCATTAGAAGATCCATCATCAGAGTGGGGAGACAAAATCTTAGACTTAATGAAAGAAGTAGATGCTTATATTCCATCTCCAGAAAGAGATATTGACAAGCCTTTCTTAATGCCTATAGAGGACGTATTCTCAATCACTGGTCGTGGTACTGTTGCAACTGGTAGAGTTGAGCGTGGAGTACTTCACGTATCTGACGAAATTGAAATCGTTGGAATCGGAGAATCAAGAAAAGTTGTTTGTACAGGAGTAGAAATGTTCCGTAAATTATTAGACGAAGCTCAAGCTGGTGATAACATCGGTGCATTACTTCGTGGTGTTCAAAGAACAGAAATTGAAAGAGGTCAAGTATTAGCTAAGCCTGGTTCAATTACTCCTCATACTAAGTTCAAAGCTCAAGTATATGTTCTTAAAAAAGAAGAGGGTGGACGTCATACTCCATTTTTCTCAAACTATAGACCACAGTTCTATTTCAGAACTACTGATATCACTGGTGTAATCAACCTTCCAGAAGGTGTAGAAATGTGTATGCCTGGTGACAACGTAGAAATGGAAATCGAACTTATTGCTCCAATCGCTATGGAAAAAGGTTTACGTTTCGCTATCCGTGAGGGTGGAAGAACTGTAGGTGCTGGATCAGTAGCAGAAATTATTGAATAATATAAGTTGATTATTTAATATAGGGAAAGCAGTGCTTGAATGCACTGCTTTTTTGTTTTGGAAAATTACCTATCTTTAGGGGTATTTTTTGGTGTATATTGAGAAGTTTATTTGTAGGGTATTTTGACTTCAGTAGAGGGGGTATTAGTAATAGGTTTAACTTGCCTTACCCTGAGAAGCGGTCGGTCTGCGTTAAACCTATTACTAATACCCCTATGTTTTGGGCTAGTGGTTACAGGACATGGGGACGTTTTGGTTGTCATATTAATGGGTATGACATAGGAATATAATTTGTGCGATTTATTAGAAAGTAATTGTTATTTATGATAAGGATATACTAAGAGTATTATGTGAAAAGATTTGTAATAATATATCTATGATCTAGTAAAAAATATTGAGAATAGGGCATTTATCATCAAGAAAGAGTTATGGAGGGATGATATAATATAATCAATAAATCTAAGGAGGAGAGATAAATAATGTATGAGTATAAGGAAATGCAAGGAGTTATTGATTATATTGAAGAGCATTTGGATGAGGATATGTGTGTTGATATGTTGGCGGAGATGGGGATGTTGTCGAAGTTCTATTTTCAGAGATTGTTTTATAAGCTGGTTGGTGTTACAGTAATGGAGTATGTTAGGTTGAGAAGAGTGGCTAGGGCTTCGGAGGATATCAAAGATGGTAGAAAGATTACGGATATCGCTTTTGAGAATGGTTTTAATAGTTTGGAGACTTTTACGAGGGCATTCAAATCGGTGTATAGCATGACGCCTAGCGAATATAAGAAGAAGGAGATACCCCTTGCTCATTTTTATAAGCCTGATTTATCTCTGAAATATAGAGCTGTGGATATAGGAGTTCCTTTGGTAGCTTCAGGTGTGGTGATAGAATTTGGTGTTAAGGAAATAAAGGAAGATGTTAAATTAGTGGGGATTGTTGAAGAATGTGAAATGGGGGTAGCAGGACAGGATACTCCTGGGGTAGCTTGGAATAAGTATGTTGAGGTAAAGAGTCAAATACCTGATCAAAGTGATGTGAAGGTGGAGTGTGGAATATCTTTTCCATCTGAGAAACAAGGGAAATTTAATTATTTGGCATCAGTACAGGTTGATAGATTTGATAGTAATGATGATAGGTTACATCAATATGTTGTACCAAAGGGTTTGTATGTAGTATGTACTTTTTCGGCTGAGAATTTCTTTGAATTGACTAATGCTGCTTTGGATAAAGCTATGGCTTATCTTCTACAGACGTGGTTGCCTAATAGTGATTATGATATGATAAGTGATTTTGCTGTAGAGTATTATGATTATAGGTGTTTGAAAGATCATCCTATACCACAGCAGGTACAGAGTGCTCCAGTTGACATTATTAAGAATCCGCCTGAAATGGATATAATGGTAATGGTGAAAAGAAAATAATATGAGTTTGTGAAAAGACAGTGCCTACGGGTACTGTTTTTTGGTAAAAATAATAATATATTCCTATAAAACTGACTCTTTTTTACATTTATGTAGTTGTTTACAAAAAGAAAGAAAAAACATAAAAAAATATTGAAAAACCCTTGCATTATGGTGCTTCTTAGTGTATACTAATAAATGCTGTGACAAAGATAGCTTAGAAGTGTGAGGTTGCCGCATAAGCGGGTAATTCACATGGAGCGAATGTCATGTTCAAGAAACTGGCGGCAAGGTCACTGTACAATATAAAGTCAAAGCGATGTAGGCTTGATTTGAGGTGTGTAGGATATATGATACACACGGAGCGATGTACAGTCACCACTTGTCGTACTAGAGTACGAAAAGGAGGCGACTTTTTTTATGGCAAGTCAAAAAATGAGAATTAGCTTAAAAGCATACGATCATCAATTAATCGATCAATCTTCAAAGAAAATTATTGAAACAGCTAAGAAAACTGGTGCTAAGGTGAGCGGACCAATTCCACTACCTACTAAGAAAGAAGTAGTAACTATTCTTAGAGCTGTACACAAGTACAAAGATTCCAGAGAACAATTCGAACAAAGAACTCATAAAAGATTAATTGACATTCTTATGCCAACAGCTAAGACAGTAGATGCTTTAATGAGACTTGAACTACCTGCAGGGGTAGATATCAAAGTAGATGTTAAATAATTATACGATAGTATAATATCCCTTAGAGGTTTATATATAGACTATAAACCATCTAGGATGATTACACTTATGTGTAATCCGCTGTAGATTATTAGGAGGTGCAAAGGAAATGAAAAAAGCTATTATAGCAAAAAAAGTTGGTATGACTCAAATATTTGAAGAAAGTGGAGAGTTAGTACCTGTAACAGTATTAGAAGCTGGACCATGTGTGGTAACTCAAGTAAAAACACTTGAAAACGATGGTTACAAATCTGTACAAGTTGGATTTGGTGAGAGAAAAGAAAAACACACTAATAAGCCAATGAAAGGTCATTTTGACAAAGCAGGCGTTAGCTTCAAAAAGCATATAAAAGAGTTTAGACTTGATAATGCAGAGGAATTTGAAGTAGGAAACGAAATCAAAGCTGATACATTCGAAATTGGTGACAAAGTTGATGTATCTGGTGTATCAAAAGGTAAAGGATTCCAAGGATCAATTAAGAGACATAACCAATCAAGAGGACCAATGGGTCACGGTTCTAAGTCTCATAGAGTATCTGGATCTATGGGTGGTGCTTCTTCACCTTCAAGAGTATTCAAAGGTAAAAAATTACCTGGACATATGGGTAGTGAGAATGTAACTGTTCAAAACTTAGAAGTAGTAAGAGTAGATGTTGAAAACAATTTACTTTTAATAAAAGGTGCTGTACCAGGACCTAAAAAATCAATAGTAACAATAGTAAATAGCGTAAAAGCTTAGTTAATACGTAGGAAGGAGGAACGATCATGGCAAAAGTTTCTGTTTACAACATGGAAGGTAAACAAGTTGAAGAAATAGAACTTAATGACAATATATTTGGTGTAGAAATAAATGAACACTTAATGCATATGTCAGTTGTAGGACAGCTTGCAAATAAACGCCAAGGCACACAAAGTGCAAAAACTCGTTCAGAAGTAAGAGGTGGCGGAGCTAAGCCTTGGAGACAAAAAGGAACAGGTAGAGCGAGACAAGGATCAATTCGTGCACCACATTGGACAGGTGGTGGAGTTGTATTTGCTCCAAAGCCAAGAGATTATTCAATCAAATTAAACAAAAAAGAAAAAAGAGCGGCATTAAAATCAGCATTAACTGCAAAAGTAAATGATAATAAACTTATTGTTGTTGATGAATTAAAACTTGATGAAGTCAAAACTAAAAAGATGAGTGAAGTTTTAGCTAACTTAAAAGTACAAAAAGCATTAGTAGTTTTAAATGATAATGACAAAAATGTTGTATTATCAACTCGTAATATCAGAGGTGTAAAAACAGCATTAACTAATACAATTAATGTATACGACATTCTAAAATATGATACTTTTGTGGTAACTAAAGATGCGGTTGCTACAATTCAGGAGGTGTATGCATAATGGCTGATTTAAAATATTATGACATAATATTAAAACCTGTTGTTACTGAAAAAAGTATGGAAGTTATGGCTGACAGAAAATACACTTTCTTAGTTCATCCAGAAGCAACAAAAACTCAAGTAAAAGAAGCAGTAGAAAAAATGTTCGAAGGAACAAAAGTTGAAAAAGTCAATACTATGAATAATATTGGTAAAGTAAAAAGAAGAGGTATGACTTTTGGTAAAACTGCTAAGACAAAGAAGGCTATTGTTAAGTTAACAGAAGGTAGCAAAGAAATAGATTTCTTTGAAGGTATGTAATAAACAATATAATTAAAGTATAAACGACTAGTAGTAGATAGTTAGAAGATACACACGGTAGCGTGTGTCAATATACTTTTGAAAGGAGTGCAATTCATGGGTATTAAAAAATATAACCCTTATACACCTTCCAGAAGACATATGACAGGATCTACTTTTGAGGAGATTACTAAAAAAACTCCTGAGAAATCATTAGTAGTAAGTCTAAAAAAACATTCTGGACGTAATAATCAAGGTAAGATTACAGTAAGACACCGTGGTGGCGGGTCTAAGATTAAATATAGAATGATAGATTTCAAAAGAAATAAAGATGGTGTTCCAGGTAAAGTAGTAGCTATTGAATATGATCCAAACCGTTCAGCAAATATTGCATTAGTACAATATGTGGATGGAGAAAAAAGATATATTCTTTCACCAAACGGCTTAAAAGTGGGACACAAAGTAATGAGTGGATCAGAAGCTGAAATCAGAGTTGGTAATGCATTACAACTTAAAGATATTCCAGTAGGTTCTAGCATTCACAATATCGAGTTAAAACCAGGTAAAGGTGGACAATTAGTTCGTTCAGCTGGTAATGTAGCTCAACTTATGGCAAAAGAAGGTAAATTTGCAACACTTAGATTACCATCTGGAGAAATGAGATTAGTTCCAATCCTTTGTAAAGCTACAATAGGTCAAGTTGGAAATATCGATCATGAACTTATTACAGTTGGTAAAGCTGGACGTAAACGTCATATGGGTATCCGCCCTACAGTTCGTGGTTCTGTTATGAACCCTAATGACCATCCACATGGTGGTGGAGAAGGTAGAGCACCAGTTGGTCGTCCAAGTCCAATGACACCTTGGGGTAAACCAGCACTTGGTTACAAAACAAGAAAGAAAAATAAGCATTCTAATAAATATATCATAAGAAAACGTTCAAGTAATAAATAATAACCACTAAAAGGAGGTTTGAATTAATGGCTCGTTCACTTAAAAAAGGACCTTTCGCAGATGAGCACTTACTAAAAAAAGTAAGAGTATTAAATGAAAAAGGCGATAAACAAGTTATTAAAACATGGTCAAGACGTTCCACTATTTTCCCTGAAATGCTAGGTCATACTATTGCAGTTCATGATGGAAGAAGACATGTACCTGTTTATATAAGCGAAGATATGGTAGGACATAAATTAGGAGAATTCGTGCTAACAAGAACTTATAGAGGCCACGGAAAAGACGAAAAGAAATCAAAAGTACGTTAATTCGGTAAATGCAGTATGGAAGGAGGCTAATTTATAATGGCTAAAGGGCATAGAAGTCAGATAAAAAGAGAAAGAAATGCTAACAAAGATACTAGACCTAAAGCAAAGGTATCCTATGCTAGAGTTTCACCAACAAAAGCTAAAATTGTACTTGATACAATTAAAGGAAAAGATGTAGGTGCAGCCGTAGGTATATTAAATTACACACCTAGAAACGGTGCTAGAATCATAGAGAAAGTTTTAAAATCAGCTATAGCTAATGCTGAGAATAATAATGGATTAGATCCAGCTAACTTATACATTGAAGAAGCTTTTGCTAACAAAGGACCTACAATGAAAAGAATAAGACCAAGAGCACAAGGTAGAGCGTATAGAATAGAGAAGAAATCTAGTCATATCACAATCATTCTTAACGAAAGATAGATAAGGAGGGAAAGAATGGGACAAAAAGTCAACCCACATGGATTAAGAGTCGGAATTATTAAAGACTGGGATGCAAAGTGGTACGCAGAAAAGGATTTTGCAGACCTTTTAATAGAAGACAACAAATTAAGAACATATATTAAAAAAAGATTGTATTCAGCTGGTGTATCTAGAATAGAAATTGAAAGAGCATCAGAAAGAGTTAAAATTAACATTCACACAGCTAAACCTGGTATTGTTATTGGTAAAGGCGGTTCATCAATTGAAAAATTAAGAACTGAGTTACAAAAAATGACTGCTAGTAAAGTAATCGTGAATATCGTTGAAGTAAAAAGACCAGAAAAAAATGCTCAATTAGTTGCTGAAAACATTGCACTTCAACTTGAAAACCGTGTATCTTTCCGTAGAGCTATGAAACAATCAATGGGAAGAACAATGAAGGCAGGAGCAAAAGGTATTAAAGCTATCTGTTCAGGACGTTTAGGTGGAGCAGAAATGGCTCGTACAGAATCATATAATGAGGGAACAATTCCTCTACAGACACTTCGTGCAGATATAGATTATGGATTTGCTGAAGCAAATACTATATATGGAAAAATCGGTGTAAAAATATATATTTATAATGGCGAAGTTCTTCCTGGTCAAGTTACTAAGAGAGAAGGGAGAGGGAAGTAATGTTAATTCCAAAGAGAGTTAAACGCCGTAAACAATTTCGTGGTAACATGAAAGGTAAAGCGTTAAGAGGAAACAAAATCAATTACGGTGAATATGGTATTGTTGCATTAGAGCCTTGCTGGATAAAATCCAATCAGATAGAAGCTGCCCGTGTTGCTATGACTCGTTACATCAAACGTGGTGGTAAAGTTTGGATTAAAATTTTCCCTGATAAACCAGTTACAGCAAAACCTGCTGAAACAAGAATGGGTAAAGGAAAAGGATCACCTGAGTACTGGGTAGCAGTAGTAAAGCCAGGCCGTGTAATGTTTGAAATTGCTGGAGTAGAAGAAGAAGTAGCTAGAGAAGCATTAAGACTTGCTATGCACAAGTTGCCATGTAAATGTAAAGTTTATTCTCGTGCAGAGCTAGAAGGCGGTGATAATTGTGAAGTCAACTAAATACATTGAAGATTTAAGAAATAAATCTGCTGCAGAACTTAATGAAGATTTAGTTACTGCAAAAAAAGAATTATTTAACCTAAGATTTCAAAATGCGACTAACCAATTAGATAATACAGGTAGAATTAAAGAGGTTAGAAAAAATATAGCTAGAATTCAAACAATTATAACTGAGCAATTAAAGGTTGCTAAGTAACCTTGGAAGGAGGAATTCAAGTGGCTGAAAGAAATCTACGTAAAGTTCGTATAGGTAGAGTAGTTAGTGATAAAATGGATAAAACAGTTGTTGTAGCTGTTGAAAATAATGTAAAGCATCCATTATACGGAAAAGTTGTAAAAAGAACTTACAAATTAAAAGCCCATGATGAAAAAAATGAGTGTGGCATTGGCGATAGAGTACGTGTTATGGAAACAAGACCATTATCAAAAGATAAAAGATGGAGATTAGTAGAAATAGTAGAAAAAGCAAAATAAGCTTTGTATTTGCTGAAAGGAGGTTCATCTAATGATCCAACAAGAATCCAGACTTAAAGTTGCAGATAATACAGGTGCTAAAGAAATCCTTTGCATCAGAGTATTAGGCGGATCAACTAGGAGATATGCAAACATTGGAGATGTTATAGTTGCTACTGTTAAAGATGCAACACCAGGTGGCGTTGTAAAAAAAGGTGAAGTAGTAAAAGCTGTAGTAGTTAGAACTAAAAAAGGTGCACGTCGTAAAGACGGTTCTTATATCAAATTTGACCAAAACGCAGCGGTTATAATCAAAGATGATAAGACACCAAAAGGAACTCGTATTTTTGGACCTGTTGCTAGAGAGTTAAGAGAGAAAAAATACATGAAAATCCTATCATTAGCACCAGAAGTATTATAGGGAGGTGTAATAAGTGTATAAAACAAGACTTAAATCAGGTGATACTGTTAAAGTTATTTCTGGAAAAGACAAAGGTAAAGAAGGAAAGATTTTAACTGTAGATAGAAAAAATGGAAAAGTAATTGTTGAAGGCGTTAACATGGTTACAAAACATACAAAACCAAGCGCTGCTAATCAACAAGGTGGAATCGTTCACCAAGAATCAGCATTAAACGCTTCAAAAGTAATGTATGTTCATAAAGGAAAACCTACAAGATTAGGTGTTAAAGTAGTAAAAGAAGACAGAAATGGACGTACTAAGAATGTTAGATATAGAATAGCTAAATCAACAGGTGAAGTTATAGATTAATAGTAGAGAGGAGGCTAACTAGCTTGAGTAGAATAAAAGAGGTTTACAATAATGAAATTGTAGATGCTATGATGAAGAAATTTAACTATAAAAATAAAATGGCTGTACCAAAAATTGAAAAAATAGTTATTAATATGGGCGTCGGAGAAGCTAAAGAGAATCGTAAGATTCTAGATTCTGCTGTTAGTGATTTAACAATAATCGCTGGACAAAAGCCTATAATAACAAAAGCAAAGAAATCTGTTGCAGCTTTCAAAGTTAGAGAAGGTATGCCAATAGGATGTAAAGTTACACTTAGAGGTAGCAGAATGTATGATTTTGCTGATCGTCTAATTAACTTAGCCCTACCAAGAGTTAGAGACTTTAGAGGTGTTAATCCTAACGCATTTGATGGTAGAGGTAACTACGCTTTAGGTATTAAAGAGCAATTAATCTTTCCTGAGATCGAATATGATAAAGTTGATAAAGTTAGAGGTATGGATATTATCTTCGTTACTACAGCTAAGACTGATGAAGAAGCTCGTGAATTATTAACATTATTCGGAATGCCTTTTAAAAAATAATAAGGAGGGAATCGATTAAATGGCAAAAACATCAATGAAAATTAAACAACAACTTAAGCCAAAGTTTTCATCAAGAGCTTATAACCGTTGTAGAATATGTGGAAGACCTCACGGATATTTAAGAAAATATGGAATATGTAGAATCTGTTTCCGTGAATTAGCGTATAAAGGACAAATCCCAGGTGTTAAAAAAGCTAGTTGGTAAGATTTAGTAATAGGAAGGAGGCCACAAATTATGACAATGAGCGATCCAATTGCAGATATGTTAACAAGAATCCGTAACGGAAATACTGCTAAACATGATTTTGTAGATGTACCTGCTTCAAAAATGAAGCAAGCTGTTGCTGACATTTTGGTAAATGAAGGGTACGTTAAAGGATATAAATTAATAGAAGATGGTTTAATCAAAACTATCCGTGTAGAAATGAAATATGGTAAAGATAAAAATGAAAAGGTAATAGCTGGAATCAAGAAAATATCTAAACCTGGACTTAGAGTATATGCAGGTAAAGATGAATTACCAAAAGTATTAGGTGGACTTGGAACTGCTATCATCTCAACTAATAAAGGTATCATAACTGATAAAGAAGCTAGAAAACAAAATGTTGGTGGAGAAGTAATTGCTTTTATATGGTAATTACTACTCTCTTTAAAGAATTAGACATAAAAAATAAAATATAATGGATGAAGCTTTGCAATATCGCAAAGGTATTTAATCCGAGGAGGTGCAAGCATGTCACGTATTGGTAGATTACCTGTAGAAATCCCAGCAGGAGTAGAAGTTAATGTAACAGAAAGTAACTTTATAACTGTTAAAGGAGCAAAAGGTACTTTAGAGCAACAATTACCAAAAGAAATGTTAATTTCTAAAGAGGAAAACCAAGTGGTAGTAAATAGACCAAATGATTTAAAGAAAATGAAATCATTACATGGTTTAACTAGAACTCTTGTAGCGAACATGATTGAAGGAGTAACTAAAGGTTACGAAAAGAAATTAGAAATCAATGGTGTTGGATATAGAGCACAAAAGCAAGGCAAAAAATTAGTATTATCTTTAGGATATTCACATCCAGTAGAAATGGAAGATCCAGAAGGTCTTGAAGCAGTTGTAGAAGGACAAAATGTTATTATCGTAAAAGGAATTGACAAAGCAAGAGTAGGTCAATACGCAGCGGAAATAAGATTTAAGAGACCACCTGAGCCATACAAAGGCAAAGGAATTAAGTACGCTGATGAAATAATCAGACGTAAAGAAACTGGTAAATAGTAAAAAAGTAAAGGGGTGAAATCCATGATAAAGAAAACATCACGAACTAAAGTACGTGTTAAGAAGCATAGAAGAATACGTAATAATATAATTGGTACTTCTGAAAGACCTCGTTTAGTGGTTTTTAGAAGTGACAAACATATGTATGCGCAAGTTATCGATGACCTAAGTGGTCATACTTTAGCAGCTGCTTCTACAGTTGAAAAAGACATTAAAAGTGGTTTAGAAAAAACTAATAATGTTGCTGCAGCGGTTCTTGTTGGAGAAACTGTTGCTAAAAGAGCTGTAGAAAAAGGTGTTACAGAAGTAATTTTCGATAGAGGCGGATACATTTATCAAGGTAAAGTAAAAGCATTGGCAGACTCAGCTAGAGAAGCTGGGTTAAAATTCTAAGTAAGGAGGTAGAAGCATGAAGCGTACAATGATTGATGCTAGTAAGCTAGATCTAAAAGAAAAAGTAGTATCAATAAGACGTGTTACTAAGGTAGTAAAGGGAGGACGTAACTTCCGTTTTGCAGCTTTAGTAGTAGTCGGAGATGAGAATGGGCATGTAGGCGCAGGTGTAGGTAAAGCAACTGAAATTCCTGATGCTATTCGTAAAGGTATCGACGACGCTAAAAAAAGACTTATTGAAGTTCCTATAGATGAAAATGGTAGTATTCCACATGATTACATCGGTAAATTCGGAAGTGCTTCCGTTTTAATGAAAAGAGCACCAGAAGGAACAGGTGTTATAGCTGGTGGTCCTGCTCGTGCCGTACTTGAACTTGCAGGAATCAAAAATATCAGAACAAAATCATTAGGTTCAAATAACAAGAATAATGTAGTAACAGCTACTGTTGCAGGGCTTGATGGACTTAAAACTCCTGAAGAAGTAGCAAAACTTCGTGGAAAATCAATTGAAGAGCTTTTAGGATAGGAGGGAACCAAGATGGCAGATAAATTAAAAATTACTTTAGTTAAATCCACAATTGGAGCCATTCCTAAACATAGAAAAACAGTAGAAGCTTTAGGACTAACAAAACTTCATAAAACTGTTGAACAAAAAGATAATAAAGCAATTAGAGGTATGGTCCATTCTATACAACATTTAGTAAAAGTAGAAGAAATTTAATCGGGTTAAAATAAGCAAGGAGGTGTAACAGCATGAATTTGACAGAATTAAAACCAGCAAAAGGATCAAGAAAATCTAATTATAGAAAAGGAAGAGGACATGCTTCTGGAAATGGTAAAACTGCAGGAAGAGGACAAAACGGACAAAAGTCTCGTTCCGGTGGTGGCGTAAGACCTGGATTTGAAGGGGGCCAAATGCCATTATATAGAAGACTTCCAAAAAGAGGTTTTACTTGTAGAAATTCAAAAGAAATCGTTGGAATTAATGTTGATGTCTTAAATAGATTCGAAGCAGGTGCTACAGTATCTGTTGAAACTCTAATAGAACAAGGCGTTGTTAAAAATCCTAGAGATGGTGTTAAGATTTTAGGAAACGGCGATTTAACTAAGAAGCTTACAGTAAAAGCTAATGCATTTAGTAAATCAGCAGTAGAAAAAATCGAAGCCGCTGGCGGGAAAGCAGAGGTGGTTTAGATGTTTAGAACACTTCGTGATGCATTTAAAATACCTGATTTAAGAAAAAAGATAATTTACACAATGTTAATGTTTTTTGCTATACGTATAGGAGCACATATCAGAATACCATTAATTAATCCTGCAGTTGTTCAAAATATGTTCGGTAATGCAGATGAGGCTGGATTACTTGGTATGTTTGATGCATTCTCAGGTGGTGCGTTCAAGGATATGACATTGTTTGCTATGGGTATTACTCCATACATTACATCCTCCATCATTATGAACCTTCTAACAATTGCTATTCCAAAACTTGAGGAAATGCAAAAAGAAGGAGAAGAAGGACGTAAGAAAATTGCTAAAATCACTAGATACGGTACTATAGTATTAGCACTACTACAATCAGTTGCAATCTCAATTGGTCTTGGTAGAAGCTTATTCTATGATTATAATATATTCTCAGTAATTATTGCTGTAACCGCAATGACTGCTGGTACTGCATTCTTAATGTGGGTTGGAGAGCAAATAACAGTAAAAGGTGTTGGAAATGGTATTTCTTTAATTATCTTTATAAACATAATATCAAGATTACCATTTGGAACAAAGAAATTATACGAACTTGCTACAGCAGGTAACAAATTAATTCCTGTAATTGTCTTATTAATCATATATGTATTAATGGTTACATTTGTAGTATTAATACAATTAGGCGAAAGAAGAATTCCAGTACAATACGCCAAGAGAATGCAGGGAAGAAAAGTATATGGTGGTCAATCTACACATATTCCATTAAAAGTAAATATGGCAGGAGTAATCCCAGTTATCTTTGCTTCATCCTTATTACAGTTCCCAGGAACAATAACTCAGTTCTTTGGTGAGCCAAGTGGATGGTGGGGTTCTGTTATTAACTTCTTGAAGATTACTAATATATCAGGAGCACTTATTTACTTTGTATTCATTTTATTCTTTGCATATTTCTATACTTCAATCATATTCAATCCAATTGAAGTTGCAAATAATATGAAGAAGAATGGTGGATTTGTTCCAGGTATTAGACCAGGAAAACCTACTGTAGACTATTTATCAAATGTTCTTAATAAAATTGTATTAATTGGAGCTTTAGCACTAGCACTTATTGCTTTACTTCCAGTTATACTTTCAAATATATTTGACATGAATGTTACATTTGGTGGTACTTCACTTATTATCGTTGTAGGTGTTGCCCTTGAGACAATTAAACAAATTGAATCCCAAATGGTTATGAGACACTATAAAGGATTTTTAAATGCATAATACAAGATTAAGAATGAAGCCAGAAATCATATTCTATCTTCATTCTAAATCTTAAATTGCTATAATCCTAATACAAGATATACTTTGGAGGTTATAAAATGAGATTAATTATGTTAGGTGCGCCTGGTGCCGGTAAAGGAACACAGGCAAAAAGGGTAGCAGCGAAATATAATATCCCGCACATTTCAACAGGTGATATATTTAGAGATAATATAAAAAACAAGACTGATCTTGGAATAAAAGCCAAGGAATATATGGATAAAGGTTTATTAGTTCCAGATGAGTTGGTTGTAGATATAGTTGCTGATAGACTATTACAAGAGGATTGTAAAGAAGGATTTATCTTAGATGGTTTTCCAAGAACAATACCTCAAGCTGAGAGTTTAGACAAAGCACTTATGTCTATGGAAACAAAAATTAATTATGCAATTAATATTCATGTACCTGATGAAAATATTGTAAGAAGAATGTCTGGTAGAAGGGCATGTCTAAATTGCGGTGCAACTTATCATATAAAGTATAATCCACCAAAAAAGGAAGATATTTGTGATAACTGTACAAGAGAACTGATACTTAGAGATGATGATAAAGAAGAGACAGTACTCAAGAGATTAGAAATTTATCACAAACAAACTAGTCCGTTAATAGAATATTATGGAGAAAAAGATATCTTGATAACTGTTGATGGAACAGTTGACATTGATGATGTCACTAAGAGTATTGTTGAGATATTAGGAGCGTAAAGTTATGTCAATAACAATTAAAACCAACGAAGAAATAGCAATCATGAGAGAAGCAGGCAAAATAGTTGCTGATACTCATGAATTACTAGAATCAATGATAAAACCAGGAATATCTACATTTGACCTGGATAAGGCAGCAGAAGAATTCATTAGAAGTAAAAACGCCATTCCATCTTTTAAAGATTACAATGGATATCCAGCTAATATCTGTGCTTCAATTAATGAAGAAGTTGTGCATGGTATTCCTAGCACTAAAAGAATTTTAAAAGAAGGCGATATAATAAGTATTGATATTGGTGCTTACTATAACGGATTTCATGGCGATGCTGCTAGAACACATGGTGTTGGTGAGATAAGTGAAGAAGCAAGAAACCTGATTGATGTTACGAAGCAATGCTTTTTTGAAGGATTGAAAGTCATCAAGGAAGGTAATCATTTACACCAGATTTCATCTGCTATACAAAACTATGTTGAAGAAAGAGGCTATTCAGTTGTAAGAGACTTAGTTGGACATGGTGTTGGACGTAAACTACATGAAGAACCTCAAGTTCCAAATTATAAAATAATTGGTAGAGGTCCTAAGCTTCTAAAGAATATGGTAATTGCAGTAGAACCGATGATTAATATTGGAAGGTATGAAGTTAGATGGTTAGATGATGATTGGACTGTTGTAACAATGGATGGATCATTATCCGCTCACTACGAGAACACCATCTGCATAACTGAAGATGGTTATGAACTTCTTACCATTTAAGGCTGAGGTGTTATACTATGAACGAATTACAATATGGTCAAGTAGTAAAATCGAAGGCCGGTAGAGATAAAGACAAAATATTTGTCATAATAAATATAGAAGGCGAATATGCTTATTTAGCAGACGGTAATTTAAGACGAATTGAAAAGCCTAAGCAGAAGAAACTAAAGCATATACAACCGACAAATCATGTAATACATGAGATAAAAGAGAAGTTAATTCGAGATAAAAAAGTAACAAATGTAGAAGTAAGAAGAAATTTAGCTGTTTACAAAGTTAACGACCAAAGTTAAATGGTGGAGGAGGTTGATATAATGTCAAAGAAGGATGTAATAGAAGTAGAAGGAACAGTATTAGAGAAATTACCTAATGCTATGTTTCAAGTTGAGCTTGAGAATGGACATAAAATCTTAGCTCATATCAGTGGTAAATTAAGGATGAACTATATAAGAATCTTGCCTGGTGACAAAGTAACGGTTGAACTTTCTCCATATGATTTAACTAAGGGAAGAATTATTTGGAGAGACAAATAATAAAGGTATTTATATAAATATCCTGAGTAACTTTAGTAATAAGCAAAAGAACAATTGAACTTGTTTGATATAAGTTGAATAAAACCTATAATAAGGTCAACAATTTAACAGAACACAGCTATCTTAAACTTTGAAATGTACCCAAACAAAACTCAATTGTTTAGGAAGGAGCAAAAAGATGAAAGTAAGAGCGTCCGTAAAACCTATGTGTGAAAAATGCAAGATAATTAAAAGAAAAGGTCGAGTTCGCGTTATCTGTGAGAACCCAAAACACAAACAAAAACAAGGTTGATCAGTATAATTAAACCAGATTTTCTTTATTGAGATTCTAAAAACGGTGATACGTTTATGGAATAGAAAGTGACTACGTCACTAAAAGATTTGAAATTATAAAATTATACATCTTGGTTAAAGTATGACAGTAATGTATAATATATATAACTTTTGTTAAAAATCTAAAAAAGTATTGCATATAATATTAAGATAGTATATAATTACTAATTGTGATATTATGCACAAAATTAGGGTTGAAAATATAAAATACCCTAATGATTAATTATGAATTACATTTTTGAGATTGTCATAATGATAATTTTAAAAAGTAAGATATAAGCGGCTGAGTAATGACTCACCAGGATGTGTTGTTCTAGTAAGTTATTGCACAAAATTAAAAAAATGACAATTAAATGATTCTCACTAAATCATTTAATATTGTGAAGCAAATATGTTGGGATAATATTATCTAATATTTCACCGCATTAGATTATTATTCATTCCTTATCTTAAAAAACGGAGGTGTGAAGTACACATGGCTCGTATTGCTGGTGTTGATTTACCAAGAGAAAAGCGTGTAGAAATTGGTCTAACATATATTTATGGTATTGGTAGAGCAAGCTCTAATCGTATATTAAAAGAAGCAGGTATTAATCCGGATACAAGAGTAAGAGACTTGACAGACGACGAATCAGCTAAGATTCGTGAGATTATAGATAATTCTCAGTTGGTTGAAGGGGATCTTAGAAGAGAAAGAGCATTAAACATCAAACGTTTAATGGAAATAGGATGTTATCGTGGTATTCGTCATAGAAGAGGTCTTCCTGTTAGAGGACAAAAGACTAAAACGAATGCTAGAACAAGAAAAGGACCAAAAAGAACAGTAGCTAATAAGAAAAAATAACCCATAAGGGAGGTTTGATTAATGGCAAAGAAAGTGTCCAAAAGAGGGACCAAAAAGCGTGTGAAAAAGCATATCGAACGTGGACAAGCGCATATCAAATCAACATTTAATAATACAATTGTTACGTTAACAGATACTCAAGGAAATGCAATTTCATGGGCAAGTGCTGGAGGACTTGGATTTAGAGGTTCAAGAAAATCTACACCATATGCTGCTCAAATGGCAGCTGACACTGCTGCAAAAGCAGCAATGATACATGGTTTAAAAATAGTTGAAGTAATGGTTAAAGGACCAGGTTCAGGAAGAGAAGCTGCTATTAGAGCACTTCAAGCTGCTGGACTTGAGGTTACAAGTATAAAAGACGTGACACCAGTACCACATAATGGTTGTCGTCCACCAAAACGTAGAAGAGTATAATTCAATCGGCTAGGAGGTGTAATAAAAAATGGCAAGATATAGAGGTGCAGTATGCAGACTTTGCCGTAGAGAAGGTGAAAAACTATTCTTAAAAGGTGAAAGATGTTATACAGGAAAATGTGCTATAGATCGTAGACCTTATGCTCCAGGAGATCACGGTAAAAGACGTACTAAGATTTCTGAGTATGGTGTACAGTTAAGACAAAAACAGAAAGCAAAAAGAATCTATGGTGTTTTAGAAACACAATTTAGAAATTACTTTGCAGATGCTGATAAAAGAAAAGGTATTACAGGTGAAAACTTACTTATAATCCTTGAAACTAGATTAGATAATGTTGTATATAGAGCTGGTCTTGGTCGTTCAAGAACTGAAGCAAGACAAGTGGTTAGACATAATCATATTACAGTAAATGGTAAAAAAGTTAACATCCCATCATACCAAGTTAAACCAGGAGATGTTATCGAAGTTAAAGAAAAATCATTAAGCATCCAAAGATTTAAGGATATTGTAGAAACTACAAGTTCAAGAATTGTCCCAGAATGGATAGATGCTGATATAGAAAACAAGACAGTGAAAGTTGTTTCTGTTCCAACTAGAGAACAAATCGATACTAATATCGAAGAAACACTAATTGTCGAGTTATATTCAAAGTAATAATATATAGGTATATAGAATCTATATTAGTAATTTATTTAACTTATAAGTCAAGTAAAATGTGTGCACAAAAATTGACTTGATGTTTACTACCCTCAGAGCATGGACATAGCGCTCCTTGCGCTTCAAGTCTACATAGGAAAAAGGTATTTATAAAAAACTATAGATCCTATGGTAAAATAAAGGAAAAAGGAGGGTCATTGAATGTTTGATTTTGAAAAACCAAAAATAGATATCGTTGAAATAACTGAGGATAACAGATATGGTCGTTTTGTTATAGAACCTTTAGAAAGAGGTTACGGAACTACTTTAGGTAATTCACTTCGTAGAATTATGTTATCATCACTACCTGGTGCTTCTATAAGTAGCGTTAAGATTGAAGGGGTATTGCATGAATTTTCCTCAATACCAGGTGTTAAAGAAGATGTTACTGAAGTTATTATGAATCTTAAGCACTTAGCTATTAAAAATAATAGTGATAGTCCAGAGCCAAAAGTGGCATATATAGAGTTTGAAGGTGAAGGTGTCGTAACAGCTGCGGATATTCAAGCTGATCCTGATATCGAAGTCATAAACCCTGATTTACCAATTGCTACACTTAGCGGTGGAGCTGACAGTAAATTATTCATGGAACTAACTATTACAAAAGGTAGAGGTTACATTAGTGCTGACAAAAACAAATCAGAAGATCAACCTATAGGTGTTATTCCAGTTGACTCTATATATACACCAGTAGAGAGAGTTAACCTTATAGTAGAAAATACTCGTGTTGGTCAAATTACTGATTATGATAAATTAACTTTAGAAGTTTGGACAAACGGAACATTATCTCCTGATGAATCTGTTAGTTTAGCAGCTAAAGTACTTAGCGAACATCTTAATCTTTTTATCGACCTATCAGAGAACGCTAAGAATGCTGAAGTAATGGTTGAAAAAGAAGATGATGAAAAAGAGAAAGTTCTAGAAATGAGTATTGATGAATTAGAACTATCTGTACGTTCATACAACTGCTTGAAGAGAGCAGGTATCAATACTGTTGAAGAACTTACCAATAGAACATCTGAAGATATGATGAAAGTACGTAATCTTGGTCGTAAATCTTTAGAAGAAGTATTGGCGAAATTAAAAGAATTAGGATTATCTCTGAAACCTAGTGATGAGTAATACTAATTAAGTCTTATAGATTATAACATCTGGAAAAAAGGAGGTTAAGCAGAAATGGCAGGATATAGAAAGCTTGGCAGAACTTCTTCACAAAGAAAAGCATTACTAAGAAACCAAGTAACTAATTTGATCTATCATGGACAAATTAAAACTACAGTTAGTAAAGCAAAAGAAGTTCGTAAAATTGCTGAAAAGTTAATAGCATTATCCGTAAAGGAAAAAGATAATTATGAAACAGTAACTGTAACTCAAAAAGTACCTAAGAAAACTGCTGATGGAAAAAGAGTGAAGACAGTAGTAGATGGTAAAAAAGTTACTGAATTTGAAAATATCGAAAAAACTATTAAAAAAGATAGCGCTACTAGATTACATGCACGTAGACAAATGCTTAAGGTTTTATACCCAGTAAAAGAAGTGCCTGTAAAGAATGCTGGTAAAAAAGCAAATACTAAACAAGTTAACTTAGTAGATAAGTTATTTGATGAGATTGCTCCAAAGTATTCTGATAGAAATGGTGGATATACAAGAATTATTAAAATAGGACCTCGTAGAGGTGACGGTGCAGAAGAAGTAATTATTGAATTAGTGTAATTTTGCATTAGTAATAATATAGGGATTAAGGCATATATGCACTTAATCCCTTATTTGCAATTAAATATAAATTAATGAATTATATTGAGTTTTAAGGTACGGTAATATATACTATTATAAGTATTCAATTTCTATATTATTATATATCAACAATACTGAGTATTAATTGAGATATATAAGTTGAATTAATAATTGCTATAGAGCCAGTATTTAGTTCTATACAATTTATAAGATAAGGGAAGTATATTGAATTTTTTAATATAGGTAGATAGTTATTGAGGTTCAATATATAGAGGAAATTAATGTTTATAATAGTCTATATTACTTGACAATGATAATATAGCAACAGGTGGTGTGATAAATGGAAATGATCAAATCTAAAGGTTTGGTATATGAATATCATACCCATAATGATATGGGTGAAATAGAAGAATTAAACAGAGCTCTTGACCATGTGGATATAAATATCAATAAAGGAGAATTCATAGCCATATTAGGGCATAATGGTTCTGGGAAATCTACTATGGCTAAGCATTTAAATGCACTTTTAACCCCTTCAGAGGGTACTCTATGGGTAAAAGGTATGGATACAAAAAAAGAAGACGATATATGGAATATAAGGCAGACAGCAGGAATGGTGTTTCAGAACCCTGATAATCAGATAATTGCTACTGTAGTAGAAGAGGATGTTGCCTTTGGACCAGAAAATCTAGGAATAGAGCCAGAGGAAATAAGAAAAAGAGTAGATAATGCATTAGATACTGTAGGCATGCAAGCATATAGTACCCATTCACCTAATAAACTATCAGGTGGACAAAAGCAGAGAATAGCTATTGCAGGAGTTTTAGCTATGAAACCTGAATGTATTATATTAGATGAACCTACAGCAATGTTAGACCCTTCTGGACGTAAAGAGGTAATTGAAACGGTTCAGGAATTAAACAAACGTGAAAATATAACAATTATTCTTATTACACATTACATGGAAGAGGCTATAGAAGCAGATAGAGTATATGTAATGGATGAAGGTAAGATAGCATTACAAGGAACTCCAGATGAAGTTTTTACACAGGTAGAGCAGATGAAGACATTGGGACTTGATGTTCCACAAGTAACAGAACTGACTTATATGCTCAAAAAAAATAATATTAATATACCGGCAAATATACTTAATGTAAAGGAAATGGTTGATGCACTATGTCAATTAAAATAGATAACTTAACATATGTTTATAGTCAGAATACACCTTTTGAAAAAAAAGCTATTGATAATGTATCTCTAGAAATAAAAGATGGCGAATTTGTAGGTCTTATCGGACATACAGGTTCTGGTAAATCTACATTAATTCAACATTTCAATGGATTATTAAAACCTGCTAGTGGAAATGTATATGTTAATAATATAGATATACATAGTAAAGAAAAGCCTTTGCGAGAAATAAGACAAAAAGTAGGACTAGTATTCCAATATCCAGAACATCAATTATTTGAAATGAGTGTATATAAAGATGTGGCTTTTGGACCTACTAACATGAGGCTAGAACAAGATGAAATTGATAAAAGAGTTAAAGAAGCAATAGGTATTGTAGGATTAGGAGAAGAAACCTATGAGAAATCACCTTTTGAATTATCAGGTGGTCAAAAAAGAAGAGTGGCCATAGCTGGTGTTCTAGCCATGAAACCAGATGTACTAATTCTAGATGAACCAACTGCAGGTCTTGACCCTAGAGGTAGAGATGAGATACTTGATGAAATATCCAAGTTACATGAAGAACTAGGTATAACAGTCATCCTAGTTTCACATAGTATGGAAGATGTAGGAAAATACGTAGAACGTATTATCGTAATGGATGAAGGCAAAGTAAGATATGATGATATACCAAAAAAAGTATTTAATCATATTGAAGAATTGGAAAAAATGGGACTTGGTGTTCCACAAGTAACCTACTTGATGCAAGAACTTAAGAACAAAGGGTTTCTTGTAACCAATGAAGTAACTACAATACAAGAAGCATATGATGAGATTATGAATGCTATTAGTAAGGATGTGAAAATATGATTCGAGACATAACCATTGGTCAATACTATCCTGCTAATTCATATATACACAAATTAGACCCAAGAATGAAATTATTAGGAACTCTTGCTTTCATTATTTCCTTATTCATTGCTAATAATGTTTGGGGATATATTGTGGCATTTGTATATCTAGGAGCAGTGATAATAATATCAAAAGTACCTCTAAGATTTATGCTAAAAGGGTTAAAAGCAATATTCATAATAATTATTTTGACAGTTGTATTGAATTTGTTTTTTACTCCTGGAGAAGAAAAGCTTTTTAATATAGGAAGTGTTGTAGTATATAAGGAAGGACTGTATTTTGCAGCTTTAATGGCAATTAGACTTATATTTCTAATAATCGGTTCTTCAATACTTACCCTTACTACTTCACCAATACAGCTTACAGATGGTATAGAGTACTCATTGAATCCACTAAAAAAAATAAAGGTACCAGCTCATGAAATAGCTATGATGATGACTATAGCATTAAGGTTCATACCTATCCTACTAGAAGAGACTGATAAAATAATGAAGGCTCAGATGGCTAGAGGAGCTGATTTTGAATCAGGTGGTATTGTAAAGAGAGCTAAAAGCCTTATTCCCTTGCTTGTACCATTGTTCATATCTGCGTTTAGAAGAGCAGATGACCTAGCATTAGCCATGGAAGCTAGATGTTATAGG